>CAVKTR010000014.1:0-48794 GCA_963659325.1 Dysosmobacter segnis | reverse complement strand
ATGGGTATGTTCTACAAACGTCGTGATTACAGCCACATCGTAGACGGTACAAACCCAATCGTCGCTCACGAGTTCCTTGGTTCTTCTCTGGACGGCAAAGACGTATGGGTTGTAGATGATATGATCTCTTCTGGCGGAAGTATGATCGATGTTGCCCGCGAATTAAAGAAACGTAACGCAGGTAGAATCTTCGTAATCGCTACATTTGGTCTGTTCACAAACGGTCTTGAGAAATTCGACAAAGCCGTAGAGGAAGGCCTGATCTACAAAGTGGTTACAACAAACCTTGCATATCAGACACCGGAACTCTTAAGCAGAGATTACTACATCAGCTGCGATATGAGCAAATATATTGCATACATCATTGATACATTAAATCATGATGCATCCATCAGCGATCTGCTTGACCCGTATCAGCGGATCCAGACACTGGTTGCAAAATACAAAGGTGAAATTTCTGCAGACGAGGAGTAAATTTCCAATCGTGATAAACAAAGAGCGTCAGCTGATCAAATCAGTCCGGCGCTCTTTTTTCGTCAAAAGAATATTCGCATTTGAATCAAAAAACTTTCTTAATTTAGTTAAAAAAGAAGCATCGGATTTCCGGTGCTTCTTTTGACTCTTATACTATAAAGTTACCTGTTGATTAGTTATTAGTTACATACAGAGCAAAAATTTCTCCATAGCGTTCAATGCCTCTGTCTCATCTGCACCTTCTGCCTCAATCTCAACCTCAACACCATTATGCGGATTAAATGCCATAATTCCCATAATGCTTTTTGCATTAATACGGTGATTTCCCCGTACTAAATACAATGAGCTTGAAAACTGGCAGGCTACCTGTACCAGCTCTGCAATCGGATTATCGTATTTATTTACGACATCTGCAATAACAATTTCTTTCTTACTCATACTACCTTATAACCTCCGTCTAATACACTACTGTAGTTTAGTCCTTATTTCATATTTTGACAAGCATCTTTTCAAAAACCGTTACTTTTACTGAAATGCCCTGTATTTTTACTCTTTTCTTGTTTACTTTTTTGTACAAAAAAACAACTGCGGAACAGCCGTTCTGTTCCGCAGTTTCATTATTTTTCAAAGCAATATGCGTGCCAATTTTATCTTTTTTAATAAAAATTAGCAAACACCCTGAGCAAGCATAGCATCTACAACTTTTTCAAAACCTGCGATGTTTGCACCTGCAACATAGTTGCCTTCTTTACCGTAACGTTTTGCAGCGTCATCGATGTTGTGGTAGATGTTAACCATAATGTCTTTCAGTTTTGCATCTACTTCTTCGAATGTCCAGCTTAAACGCTCACTGTTCTGAGACATCTCAAGTGCGGATGTAGCAACACCACCAGCGTTTGCAGCTTTACCAGGAACGAAGTATACACCGTTCTCCTGCAGATACTGTGTAGCATCCAGAGTTGTAGGCATGTTAGCGCCCTCACAAACTGCGATGCAGCCGTTAGCAACTAATGCTTTTGCATCATCGATAAGCAGTTCATTCTGTGTAGCACACGGAAGAGCAACATCACATTTTACGCTCCATACGCCACGTCCTTCATGATACTCAGCACTTGGTCTAGCTGCAGCGTACTCTGTCAGACGCGCACGTTTTACTTCTTTTACCTCTTTCAGTAACTCTACATCGATTCCTTCCGGATCATAAATCCAGCCTGTGGAATCAGAGCATGTTACGCATTTAGCGCCTAACTGATGCGCTTTCTGGATTGCATAGATTGCAACATTACCAGCACCGGATACAACACAAGTCTTACCTGCCATATCCTGTCCATGGGATTTCAGAAGTTCTTCTGTCATGTATAACAGACCATAACCTGTAGCCTCTGTACGAGCAAGGGAACCACCATAAGTAAGTCCTTTACCTGTCAGAACGCCTTCGTACAGTCTTGTAATTCTCTTGTACTGACCATACAGATAACCGATCTCTCTTGCACCTGTTCCGATATCACCAGCCGGTACATCGACATCAGCACCAATGTATTTGTACAGCTCTGTCATAAAGCTCTGGCAGAAAGCCATAACCTCACGATCAGATTTGCCCTTAGGATCGAAATCAGATCCACCTTTACCGCCTCCGATTGGAAGACCTGTTAAGGAGTTTTTGAATACCTGCTCGAAACCAAGGAATTTAATAATTCCAAGATATACAGATGGATGCAGACGCAGACCACCTTTGTACGGTCCAATTGCGTTGTTAAACTGTACACGGTATCCTGTGTTTACCTGTGCCTGACCATTGTCGTCAACCCATGCTACACGGAACTTGAACTGTCTGTCCGGCTCTGTGATACGCTCTAAGATTGCCTCTTTTCTGTAAAGCTCTTCGTTTGCTTCTACAACTGGTCTGATGGATTCCAATACTTCTTCTACTGCCTGAAGGAATTCCGGTTCAGCAGCATTTTTTGTTTTTACTCTCTCGAGTACTTCGTCTACGTAGCTCATCTCGTATCTCCTTTTTTTTAATAATCTCAACACCATCATTTTATTATCTTATGAAGGATTATGCAATATTTTTTTTTAAATTCGTCATATTTTTCACATTTAAAGGTGTTTTTACAAGTTTTTTGCATAATTTGAAACTATTTCCGTCACCTAGCACAATGTTTTTGTACCTCAGCACAAAACATCGCACCTCATTTTTCCTATTTTTACAGGAAATTGCGCATATAGCAGTGTACAAAAAAACTCCGGGCTCATGACATATGTGCATAAACCCGAAGTTTTTCCTTTATTTCAGGTCACGTCCAACCCGGTATATTCCTGACGTAAATCCTATTCTTCGCCCATTTCAGCGATGATGTGTTTGCGCAGTGCTGTGTAAGTCTCTTTGCTCAGTGTGTGCTCGATCTTGCATGCATCCTGCTCAGCTGTCTCCGGTGAGATTCCTAAGAACTCCAGCCATTTTCTTAAGATGAGATGACGATCATAAATGTTTGACGCGATCTCCATACCGCTGTCAGTCAATGTGATAAATCCGCTCTCGTCCACATTGATGTAGCCGTTTAAGCGCAGATTTTTCATTGCGACACTGATACTTGGTTTGGAGTAATTCATATCGTTTGCGATATCGATGGAACGAACCACCGGACGCTGTTTACTCAATTTTAAAATACACTCCAGATAATCTTCTGCTGACTGATGAATTTGCATCCCCTGTACCTCCTTATCACTTCTTTACTTTTCCATGTTTGCAAATTTCGTGTACTGCGGTAACCATACCAGATTTACGGTTCCGATCGGACCGTTACGCTGTTTAGCAATGATGATTTCCGCAATTCCTTTGTTTTCTGAGTCTTTATTATAATAATCATCACGATAGATAAACATAACCACGTCGGCATCCTGCTCGATAGCTCCGGACTCTCGCAAGTCGGAAAGCATCGGTCTGTGATCCGGTCGCTGCTCAACCTGTCGGCTCAGCTGTGACAGTGCGATCACCGGCACATTCAGCTCTCTGGCTAACTGTTTTAAGGATCGTGAAATATCCGAAATTTCCTGCTGTCTCGAATCACTTCTGCTTCCGGATCCGGACATCAGCTGCAGGTAATCGATGATTACCAGCTTTAAGTCATGCTCCAGCTTGTACTTTCGGCATTTGCTGCGCAGCTCTGAGATGGAGATACCCGGGGTATCATCGATGATCAGGTGGGATTTACCAATGGTTCCCGCTCCCTCGATCAGCTTCTCCCAGTCCGCATCCGATAAGTTACCGGAACGGAGCAGCTGTGCATCTACTCTGGATTCCAGTGAGAACAGACGGTTTACCAGCTGTTCCTTCGACATCTCCAAGCTGAAGATCGCCGTGGCCATATCCTCGTGAAAAGCCACATACTGGGCGATATTCAGGACAAAGGCTGTTTTTCCCATAGATGGTCGCGCAGCCACCAGAATCATATCAGAAGGCTGCAGACCGGATAATTTATAATCCAGATCCACAAATCCCGTCGGAATACCGGTGACGTTGCCCTGGGTCTTGGATGCAAGCTCGATCTTGTCCAGCGCATTCAAAACAACCTGTTTGATCGGCACATAATCGCTGTTGCTCCTGCTCTGAAGCAGGTTAAATATACTTTTTTCTGTATCTTCCAGAATAACTTCCAGACTTTCATTTCCCAGATAGCAGGTATCTGCGATCTGTTCATTGATCTTGATCAGTTTACGGAGCACCGCTTTTTCTTTTACGATCTCCGCGTAATATTTGACGTTTGCAGACGTTGGAACCGCTGTTACCAGATCACCGACATATTCCAGACTGCTGATCTCCGGCGGCACGTTCTTCTCCCGCAGGCGGTTCTGCAGGGTGATCAGATCCACTGGTGCCCCGCTGTTAAACAATTCCACGATCGTCTCAAACAAAATTCCATATTGCTGATGATAAAAATCATCCTTCACAAGCTGTTCCGAGGCGGTAAGGATCGCGTCTCTGTCCATGATCATGGATCCGATGACCGACTGCTCTGCCTCAAGGCTGTGAGGCATGATCCGTTTTACCAGCGCCTCTTCCATATATTCTGCCGCTCCTTTCTGACTGAGTGACATATACTCTTTTTATGCAGCCCGCACATGTATTCATACATCGTTCTGCATTTCAATCATTATCAGAAACCTATCTTATGCCTCTGTAACTTTTACCCGCAGGGATCCGGTTACTTTTGAGTGAAGCTTGATGGCCACATCGAAGGTTCCGAAGGATTTGATCGGGATATTCAGTGACATTTTCTTTTTGTCGATCTCCAGGCCAAGCTGTTCTTTGACCGCTGCGGAAATCTCCTTTGTGGAAACGGAACCGAAAGTACGTCCGCCCTCGCCGGCTTTCATTTTTACTACTACCACTTTATCTTCCAGATCTTTTGCAAGCTGCTGTGCAGCCTCTAACTGCTCCTCTGCCACCTTCTCTGCATGTTTGTTCTGAAGTTTCAGATCATTCAGGTTTTTTCCGGTTGCTTCCAGACCGAGTTTTTTTGCAAAAATAACGTTTCTTGCATATGCATCACTTACATTGACAACCTCTCCTTTTTTACCGAGAGATTTTACATCCTGTAATAAAATTACTTTCATTATTTGATATCTCCTTCCCTGATCATTTCATCAAGTGTATTTTCTATCGTCCGCTTTGCTTCCTCCAGGGTACAATCGGTCAGCTGCGCTCCCGCAGAATTCATATGACCGCCGCCGCCGAGACGTTCCATAACCAGCTGCACGTTGATCTCATCGATGGACCGCGCACTTACATAGATCCGGTCATGGTACTCTGTCAGCACGAAAGAAGCCTTGATACCGATGATATTCAGCAGCTCGTTTGCCGCCTGGGCGCAGGCAACGGTCGGGCTCTCGATATTGTCCGCCGGGCACACACTGATGGCAAACATATTGCGGTAAACTTCCGCACGCCGTACTGCTTCCGCACGGGCCTTATACGCATCCATATCATTTCGGAGCATCTTACGCACTCTGGTAACCTCGGCACCGCACCGGCGCAGATAAGCTGCTGCTTCAAAGGTACGGACACCTGTTTTTGAAACAAAGTTATTGGTATCGATCAAAATTCCCGCATAGATGGCATCTGCCTCCTGTGTGGAAAGTTTGATATCTTCATCAAAATACTGTAATACTTCCGCGATCATCTCACAGGTAGAGGACGCATACGGCTCTGTATAGGAGAGTACTGCATTTCTGATCGCCTCCTCACACTGGCGGTGATGGTCAAATACGACAATGGTTTTTGCCCGGTTCAACAGAGTCGGGCACTCAGTATAGCTTGGACGGTTTGTATCCACAACGATCAGTGCCGTGTGGGAATCCAGCTCATCGATGGCCAGCTGGCTCGGGATAAACATATCCTCCGGATAACCTTTTTCCGGTGTAAAACATTCTTTCAGCGGACGCAGAGTCGTATTGACTTCATCGATCACGATCTGCACCTTCTTGCCAAGCTGACGCGCCGCACAGTAAATACCAATGGCCGCACCGAAAGAATCAATATCTGCAATCTTATGTCCCATAACAAAGAATTTGTCACGGCTGATCATAATCTCACGCAGCGCCAGCGCTTTCACGCGGGCTTTGACGCGGGTAGTCTTGTCTACCTGTCGGTTATTTCCACCAAAATAGGAAATCTTGTCACGGGTCTTGATCACGACCTGGTCGCCGCCACGACCCAGAGCCAGGTCAATGGCCATACGGGAGTACTCATAGTTTTTGGTATAATCATTGCCCACATAACCGATACCCATACTCAGAGTGACGGACATCTCATTTCCGACTTTAATACTTTTGACATCTTCCAAAAGGTTGAACTTCTCATCCTCCATTTTCTGAAGATACTTATGCTGAAAAACAACAAAATACTTATCATTCTCGGTCTTTTTTACCAGACCGTCAATGGTCGAAAAGAACTTATTGACTTTACGGTCTACCAATGCGATGAGCAGAGATCTCTTGACCTCCTCCACCGTATCCAGAACTTCATCGTAATTATCAATATAAACCAGCGCAGGTACCATCTGCATTTCCTGATTTTCAATGCGGTACTTCGTCAGCTGGGTTTCATCAAACAGATAAATAACCTGCAGATACTGCTCTTTCTCAGTCAGCTCAATACTGTTGCTCTCATGCAGAATTTCCGTAAAGTGAATCTTGTGTACGGAAGCACGGTAAACCTGTTCTTCCCGCTCCACCATGATCTCCAGTTCATCTTCCTTGTCCATCAATTCCCTGGTGACCTGTGGGAAGATCGTGGTGATCGATTTATGATAGCCCTTGTCTTTCTGGGACAGAGCCTCAAACTTCTGGTTCATCCAGAGCAGTTTTCCGTTCGCATCCATAACCGCATACGGAACCTCAAACTCATTCAGAAGCCGTTTCTGCACGGTACCATACTGTGTCGCAAAATCGATCAGTTCATTCATAAGGATCGGTTTATTCCGCCAGTACACACACAGCATAACAAGGAAATAAATCCCCACAAAGACAGACCCAAGAATTCCTGCCTTTACATTCAATACATACATCCATACATCCATGGCCGCAAACAGCAACGTAAGCAGCAACGGTGTCCGCGTATAACCTTTTAATTTCCCCTTCAACTTTATATCCTGTTGCATGATAACTCCTTTTGTATTCAAGTCGAACGCATGTGAGACTTGGCGCGTGATTCTGGTCAGCGTAAGCTGACACATTCTTCACAGAATCACTGCGTTCTACACTTCGTTTCGGTCGGCGCAAAACCATTGTCTCCCAGACAATGTGCGCCCCTCGCGGAGCGTTTATCTCAGCTCCAGCTGAGATGACCATACTGTTCGTTAAGTATACCACATTTCTGCACAATAAGGAAGCTTTTTGTTTTATAATACTAACTTGAGTTTATTTCGCTAATATTTTAGTTTCCAATAGAGAGCAGCTGGTTTACATAACGATCCCAGAATGTACTGTGTTCCTGCTTGTAGATCAGCTCCTGTGCCATAACCGGATCGTCTGTGATCACGTTATCAATCCCCATACCGACCACTTTTTCCAACTGATCTTCTGAATTTACTGTCCACACATACACCTGTTTTCCGGCTTTCTGTGCCTGATTCACAAAACTCTGCGTCAGCATCGTCGACTCCACGCTGTAACCATCCGCATATTCCAGATTCGTAAAATTACCGTAAGACACGGATGTAATATAAACGGTCTCAATGGAGCTATCCGCTTCTTTGACCTTCTGAAGAGATTCATATTTCAGGGAAGAAACCACGCAGGAATCCCGCATATGATATTCTTTCAGAAGTTTCGCGACACTCTCCTCCAGATTTTTATCATGTCCGCTCGGTTTGATCTCGATATTCAGACGGATCTTGCCCCTGCACACCTTCAGCACTTCCTCCAGCGTCGGGATCCGCACCGTCTGGTACTTTTTATCAAACCAGCTTCCGTTGTCCAGATTTTTGATCTCATCCCAGGTCACCTGCCATACTTCTTTGTCCAGACCGGTTGTCCGTTTCAGACTGGAATCATGCATGACGATCACTTCTCCATCCGACGTCTGCTGTACATCCAGTTCCGCCCAGTCTGCGCCGACCTCGATAGCGCCCTTAAATGCCGGGATCGTATTTTCCGGATACACGGTAGAATATCCTCTGTGCGCAGTCACTTCCACCGGATTGTTCAGTCCCATGTGCAGGACGCCACGCTTATCCGCAAACGTATAGGCAAAATTGACGCCGATCGCCACCACAATGCTGATCACAATGATCCGCTTGCGATACTGATAAAGTTTTTTCGCCCAACCGGTTTTGGTAAGGCGGTAGGCATTATCCAGATTTCTGAACTGTCCCGGGATTTTTTCTCCGGATGCGGCCTTATAATAATAAAATAAGAGGCTGACGCAGAGGAAAAACAGTGGCAGGTCAAAGCAGAAAAACAATGCGCCACACACATCCATCAAGAGTGAAATCCCCGAAAGCGTCAGACTGCTGAACAGATCTTCTGTCGGCAGCGCCTGATTGACCCTGGACACCAGCCAGGATCCAAACAGTATAATCCCGTAATAAATACCAATGCAGGCCAGACTCCAGCCCACAACGATCGCCAGATCCCGCCAGTAATGATTTTTCTGCAGGCGTTTGCTCCGCATTCTGGCTTTCTTAAAGTTGCATTTTTCCAGGCAGAAATAATGCAGGCTGTAGATCCACTGGAAGGATTTCAGACCCATAAAGATCCAGAAGCCGATATACAGAATGGCCAGCCATGTATGGTTCAAAATATAATCCAAAATAAACTGCGGTACTGTAAATTTTGTAACGTAGCCGGAAATAACCAGTGCATGAGTCATCGGTATAATGATCAACAGGTAAAGCATCATAATGATATTTCGCTGATAAATAACACGCAGGGATGTCTTAAATCCCTGACGGGTCAGTGCCAGCAGCGGCATTTCCTGTTTTCGGAAAGACGCATGGATACAGCAGATGATACAGCAGATATCAAACAACACAAAAAATGCCATTCCAAACACGATCAGTATCAAAAACACCCAGGTCAATGGTGCCTTCAAAAACGTTCCCATGGTTTCATCCGACAAAAAACTTAGTCCCTGCGCCTTTAAGGCCAGCTTCATCAAGCCGCTGAGCAGCGGTTTAAACACGGCCATGGATGCAAATTTATATAAAAGTTCAAACACTAAAAGTGTACCAATATTCAATTTCAATAATCCAAAGGTATAACGTAAATACTGTAAAACGGTCTTTATTTTTTTCATATTATTTTTTCTATATATACAAAAATCTCCCCGGAAATTTTTTCCGGGGAGTCTGTTGTCAAAATTAATCTTGTACGTATGGCATTAAAGCAACGTGACGTGCTCTCTTGATTGCTACAGTGATAGCTCTCTGATGTTTTGCACAGTTTCCTGTGATTCTTCTCGGAAGGATTTTTCCTCTCTCAGAGATGTATCTTTTTAATTTATTTGTATCCTTGTAATCGATCACATTGTCTTTTCCACAGAATACACAAACTTTTTTTCTTCTGCGACCGCCTCTTCTCTTCATCGGAGAATTGCTTTTTTCATCTTTATTATAAGCCATGATAGTTTACCTCCTGTTTAGTTAAATGGTAATTCTTCATCAATCCCGTCCGGAATATTCATAAAGCCATCGCTCACTGCATTGCTCGGTGATGGTCTGTCTGCCGGTGCAAAACTTGCTGCATGCTCAGCGCTTGCTGCCTTGCTCTCTGCAAACTCCTGCTCCTCTACAACAACATCTGTTGTGTAAACCTTCTGTCCATCGCGATTTGTATAACTTCCGGTCTGGATACGGCCTGTGAGGGCAATTTTTGTTCCTTTGCGCAGATATTTCTCTGCGAACTCTGCCTGACGTCCGAATGCTACACAGCCGATAAAATCTGCTGTCTGGCTGTCGCCGTCACGACGGAATCTACGATCTACTGCAACTGTATATCTTGCGATTGCGGTTGCCTGTTCACCCTGGGAATAACGAACCTCAGGATCACGGGTCAAACGTCCCATTAAAATTACTTTATTCATAAGGATAACTCCTTCTCTACTGTGAAATTATGCCTCGTCTTTTCTAACGCATAAAAATCTCAGCACGTTGTCCATGATACGAACACTCTGCTCCAACTCAGCAGGTACTTCTGCTGCAGCGTCGAACTGAATGAAATAATAGAAGCCTTCGCTCATTTTCTGGATGTCGTAAGCTAATTTTTTCTTACCCCAATCCTCAACTTCTGTTACTGTACCGCCAAAACGAGTAATGTACTCTTTTGCTTTCTCAACAACTGCTGCTCTGGCGTCATCTTCGATCTTGGCACTAACAATTAATGCTAATTCATACTTGTTCATGCTTTCTTACCTCCTTGTGGTCTTTTGGCCCTCTGCTCATCCGTAGAGAGCAAGGATATTGTATATCACGATTGCCTATGTTACCATATTTTCATCAATCAGGCAAGTGTTTTTTTAAATCTTTTGTGTTTTTTTCTACGATCTTTCGCGCAACCATGATCTGATGCCCGCAGCCCTGGCATTTTAACCGGAAATCTGCTCCCACACGGAGGATTTCCCACTCAAAACTGCCGCAGGGATGTTTCTTTTTTAACTTTACGATATCTCTCACTTCATATTGATATGCCATTTATTCACCTCAATCATTCATTTTCCCGCTTATATTTCCACATGCTTATGCAATCATTCCGCACACATTTTCTCTTTAGAAGCTTCTAGCAAATCTGCTGAAACACCTCGCCGATCGGTGCCTGGATCACCAGATCTGCACGGTTATCCAGCGGTGTTGCGGATTTGTTGATCAGCACAAGTTTATTTCCTCTGTAATAATCGATCAGTCCGGCTGCCGGATACACGGCAAGACTCGTTCCACCGATGATCAACACTTCGGCCTGGCTGATAAATCGGATGGCCGCCTGCATCGTTGCGGAATCCAGACCTTCCTCATATAATACAACATCCGGTTTGATCTGTCCGCCGCAGTCACACTTCGGAACGCCTGTTGAATTTTTAATATACTGTGCATCGTATAACTTTCCGCATTTTCTGCAATAATTGCGGTGTACGCTTCCGTGAAGCTCCAGCACATTTTTGCTGCCGGCCGCCTGATGCAGTCCATCGATATTCTGTGTGACAACCACTTTCAGTTTACCCTTTGCTTCCAGTTCCGCTAATTTCAGATGAGCTGCATTCGGTTTTGCATCCAGCGCCAGCATCTTATCACGGTAAAAGCGGTAAAATTCCTCTGTCTTTTCCATATAAAAAGTATGACTTAAGATTGTCTCCGGCGGATAATCATATTTCTGATGATACAGTCCGTCCACACTTCGAAAATCCGGGATGCCGCTCTCGGTAGAGACACCGGCTCCGCCAAAAAATACAATATTATCTGATTCTTCGATCCACTCTTTTAACAGTTCTATTTTTTCCATTTGTTTCGCTCCTTTTTCTGATGAAACATTATGCAAATTCATAATTTAATACTATACTGACCGAAAAAAAATAGCAACTCCATTTTTCTCCTGTCTGCAAGGCATTACTTTTAAAAATATCTTCACTATTTCTTCACAGTTTTACTAGTTGACAGATTTTCTTTCGTGATATTTAATATATCTTAGTGACCATTAACAGGCTTTATGTAATGATTCTCAGTAAAAAGCACTCTGAATGATTTCATAATAGCAGTTAAAAATAAGCAAATACATGATACTTATTTTTAAACAAATACATTATTATATAGAAACGGGAAGATAAAAACATGCATATTTCATTCGCTGGGAAAAAAGTCCGCCTGCTTGGACTGGCGGTCTGTATTTTTATGATTCTTTTTGTGTCCGCCAACTGGCGGCTTTATCTGGATCCGGATCTGAATCTGACCCACGGCACCATCCTTTTCGTGCTGTCCCTCATCGCCGGACCCGTAGCAGGATTTCTCATCATCTTCAAGCCATCGGTAGATGAAAAATACAAGGCATTTGCCAACACGGCACTTTTTTTTATTATGCCAATCCTTACCATCCAGATGGTAGAAGTATTTAATGAAAACTTTGTATGGTGGTTTTCCGTACCGACATTCCTTGCCAACTACATGATCTATCTGGTGTTCTATCTGTTTTTCTACCTGATCACCGGACGCTATCATATGGTAGGACTGATCGTAAACATATCCTTATATGTATGGTCCCTGCTGAACTACTTTATCGAGCTTTTCCGTGGTTCTCCGTTTGTCCCGTTGGACATTCTTACCTTCAAAACAGGCTTAAGTGTTTCCGACGGTTACACCTATGAGCTCAGCTGGCAGCTGATCCTTGGCTCCATTATGTTTTTCCTGATCTATCTGGTAAACAAAAAAAGTGTCAACATCAAGCCGAAAAAACTGAAGTTCAAAGTACTGGCAAAACTTGCCCCGGCAGCCTATGTCGCAGTTGTTGTGATTTCCTTATTTTTTACCGATTACGCAGCAAATCTCGGCTACAAACCGGATTTCTGGGATCAGGCCAGAGGTTATCACCGCACCGGTTCTTTCTTTAACTTCTGTCTGAACACGAAATACCTCGTTGTGCGTAAGCCCTCGGAGTACAACGCAGACAATGTCAGCGACTACGTAAATGAAACATTAAAGGACGCCGGCGTCGACCCGGACAGCGATACAAGCACGAACCTGCTGACTGAAAAAAATGATTACACCGCCAGCACAGACGGTACAAAACCGAATATCATCTGTATCATGAACGAATCCCTGGCTGACCTTGGTGCGTTAGGTGATTTGGAAACAAACGAAGATTACATGCCGTTTATCCACAGCCTGACAGAAAATACCATCAAAGGTTACCTGTCCATGCCGGTATTCGGTGCTGGAACAAGTAACAGTGAATTTGAATTTTTATCTGGAGATTCCGTTTCCTTTTTACCGACGGGCTGCAACGTATATCAGTCCTACATCAAAGATACGGTTCCTTCCCTGGTGTCCACATTAGGTTCCCTGGGATATTCCGAAACCGCTTTCCATCCGTATTACGGAGAAGGCTGGAACCGCCGGAACGTATATCCGCTGCTGGGCTTTGAAAACTACATCAGCATTGAAGATTTCGTAGATCAGGACATTCTGGATACTTACAAACAGAATAACGATGTCACCGAGTATGAATCCCTGCTGAACCAACGTTACCCTGACCGTCACATGCTGCTGCGCCGTTTCGTCAGCGACAGCTATGATTACTCCATGGTGGAAAATATGTACGAAAACCGGGATACTTCCAAACCGTTTTTCCTCTTTAACGTCACCATGCAGAACCACGGCGGTTACGCAATGTCCTACTCAAACTTTGCGCAGGAAGTATATGTCACAAATATGAAAGGCGTCTATCCAAAGGCAAACCGCTATCTGTCTCTGGTAAAACGTTCTGATGAAGCATTCCAGGAACTGGTAAATTACTTCAGCAACGTATCAGAACCGACTATCATCTGCATGTTTGGTGATCATCTGCCATCTATTGAAGATGAATTTTACGAAGAGTTATTCGGCACAAGCCTGGACAATCTCTCCACCGAACAGCAGCAGCTTCGTTATACGACACCATTTGTTATCTGGGCAAATTATGATATTCCGGAAGCAACATTAAATCACATCAGTGCAAACTATCTGTCCACGCTGGTGCTGCAGACCGCCGGCCTGCCGTTGACACAGTACAACAAATATCTGGCTGCACTATATCAGAAACTTCCGGTCATCAACACCGTCGGATATATTGACTCTGACAATAATTACTATTCACATAACGACAGCAGCAAGTACGATGATCTGCTTTACCAGTATCACTGCCTTGTATACAATTCGCTGATCGATCGGAATAACCGTGATTCTTCTGTATTTTTTATGAGTCAGTAAGTATTTATTTATAGAGATATGTAATAAAGAAATGCAACATTCTGTCAGTTTTTGTTGCATTTCTTTTTTTTCTATCTGAAAAATCACCATGTATACACAATACTTTTGCAACATTCAAGAGCATTTTGTCTAATTAAATATCGTATTTGTATTTTTTATTGTGCATTTTGTGTATTTTTATTGACATGGTCTTACCATCTATGTATAATAATCCCATGAAATTTATATTTTCTTTATAAATTTCACACTTGCTTAACTTTTTTAAAATTTAGGAGGGTTTGATTTATGGCTTTAGGTATTATTGGTATTATAGTCGCCCTGGTTATTTTCCTGTATGGCGCTTACAAGAACGTATCCGTACTGTACCTGGCTCCGCTCTGCGGCGTTATCGTAGCAGTAACAAACGGACTGAATCCTACCAACGCATTTACTTCTCTGTATGTAGGTGCCGTTGAGGAGAACGCATCCACCGGCGTATGGGAAATCGGTGGTGTCTGCGGAATGATCACATCTATTTTCCCAACCGTATTCTTGGGCGGTTTATTTGGTAAAGTATTAGCTGACAGTGGTGCTGCTCAGTCTATCGCTTCCACATTAGTAAACAAATTCGTTATGCCGGTTGACAACAAAGAGAAACAGGCAAAACGCGCCGTTTTAATTATGTTGATTATCGAATGTATCCTTACATACGGTGGTGTAGACGGTTTCGTGGCTATCTTCGCTACATTCCCAATCTGTATGTACATGGCAAGCCGTATCGGTATTCCGAGACGTATGGTTCCGGCTATGCTGGCTTTAAGCTGTGGTGCTAACTCTGCTCCATTCGTATTAAGTATCAATAACATCATTTGTATGAGCATCCTGCAGACAAGTGCCGGTGCTGCTCCGATCCCGGGATTTATTTCCTTTATCGTAATCGAGATCGGTGTATACATCATCTGTTCTTCTTTCATCGTTAGAGAGATGAGAAAAGGTGAAACTTTTGATTATGGTAACTGTGAGCCGATCCCGGATGACAGTGCAAAGAGACTTCCCAACTTTGGACTTGCTCTCATTCCGCTGATTGTTGTATTCCTGCTTTTCGCTATCGTACAGAACGCATCTCTTGCTCTTGTATCCGGTATCGCAGCAGTAATCATCCTGATGGCTCCGCATTTCAAAGACAATGAGAAGAAAGGTTTCCCAGCATGGGCAGGCAACGTTCTCAATTCCTTAAACGTTGGTGCTGCAAATGGTGCAAGCGCAATCATGACACTGACAGCTGCAGCTGGTTTCGCAGCAGTTGTACAGCATACAGATGCATTCAACAGTTTCGTTGGTATCCTGTTTGGCATGAAAGCATCTCCGTTAGTAATCGGTATCGTACTTGCTATCATTGTAGTAGCATTTACATCTTCACCGCCAGCAGCTTTAAGTATCGCACTTCCAATGGTTGCTGCAGCTTATATCTGGACAGCCAACCCGGTTCTGAACCCGAACGCACTTGCCCGTTGTGCTGCTATCGCAGTTTCCACATTCGAGACATTGCCGGTTAACGGACTGATCCTGATCACAACCGGACTTGCTCAGGTTAAGATCAAAGATGCTTACTTACCGATGTTCTTACAGACAGTTATCATGACATTAGTTGGAACAATTCTCTGTGCAATCATTCTTACCGTTGCACCGGGACTGGCATAAGCAAAAATTATTTTCGACAATTATCTTAGTATCGAAAGAAAGTTAAGCCATACAAAAAACGCTGCTTCACATCGGAGCAGCGTTTTTCATTCCGGCAATTTTGAGCACATTCCGTTCCAGACGCATATTTCACAAATATCTGCAATCTGTTTACACGCTTTGTTCAAAATATGCTATTATGGTATGCGATAACATTTCATCTAATCTTAGTAACAGAAATCAACAGAAAGGTTTATACTTATGAAAAAAAAGAAACCATTTAACTGGGGCACTTATATCACCCTGATCGGAGTCGTTGCAATCTTCTTTATTATTTTCACCGATTCCATTGACACCATGTATGTACTGCCGGTTCTGGGTGCCATCTGCCTCGTATACGGTATTTTCGGAATGATCCAGTCACGCGGTTCCAATGAGGTTGGACTGGTGCAGCGTTCCATGCTGCAGCTGCTCCTTGGTGCGTTCGTTATTTTTATTGGAATGGTTGAGGCCATGCATCTGAATCTGACACAGAAGTTCTGGGATGTATTTCTGATCATTATCGTGATCGTGATTGCGATTTGGATGTTTTTGCGGAAACGCAAGTAAGTCTTGTTTATGGTGTTGGCTATCATTTAATATGTGAAAAAATCAGAGAAGGTTTCCTCACTCACTAGACGTTCACTACCCTCGTTTTGCTTCGGTTTTATCGCGCTCACTTCCAACTCTAATAAAAGCTGGTCGTTTCCCGTTCGCGCAAAACTCGCAAAATTCGGTCGTTCGCTTAATCGTTCGTTGAGGAAACCTTCTCTGATTTTTATTTATGTTATGAAAGTAATAGCCTATTATACAGTTGCACTGCGTACCGCACAGCATGCACCTTCCTTTCAGCTGTATCATTAACTGTTTTTGAGTTCTTCGCCGTCGGTAACTGACCTATAGCAGTTCTTTTTTGTATTGTCAAGGGTGGCGTACGACAATACTCCATTGCGTAAATTACTATAACATCAAGCAAACATCAATTGGATGTGCATTCAAAACTACTGTTTTTCTATTTCTTTTAAATTCAGTTTTCGCAATGATTTCCTGAACTGTACCAAAAACAGGATCAACGTGCAGCTTACAGCAATAACATCCGCTACTGGTTCTGCCATATATACCGCATTAGTTTTATTTTCTATGAAATGCGGCAGAATATAGATCAACGGAATCAACAATATAAACTTACGCAGAATCGCCACGATAATGGAAGACGGCGCATTTCCAATGGACACAAATGTCATCTGGCAGGCAATCTGAATGCCAAATACAAACAATACACGGCAATAGATTCGAAGTGCCTTAGCCGTGAAATCTATCAAATCTGCATCCGTGGTAAACAGTTTCGTAAATACCTGCGGAAACGCCATTATAATCGCCCACAATATTATGGAATAAACAACGCAGACACATAGCAGGATTTTATAACTCTGTTTTACACGGTCTGCATTTTTTGCCCCATAATTATAACTGGTGATCGGCTGCGCTCCCTGCGCGATTCCCTGCAGCGGAAGCATGGCAAACTGCATGACACTGGTCAGGATCGTCATGGCTCCTACTGCGATATCCCCACCATATTTCAGCAGTGATGAGTTAAAGCAGACGGAAATCACACTCTCGCTCGCCTGCATAACAAACATGGATGCTCCCAGCGCAACGCACGGTGGAACCAGACGTAACCCCGGAAGAATGTTTGCTTTTCTGATCCGAAGCAGCGTCTTTTTTCCAGACAAAAATGTCAGTACCCAGATGCAGGACAAGCCCTGTGAAATAACCGTGGCCAGTGCTGCTCCACGCACGCCCATATGCATGCCAAAAATAAAGATCGGATCCAGAATAATATTTGCAACGGCTCCGATCAGAACTGTCATCATTCCAGTGGTTGCCTTTCCCTGTGCCGTAATAAACGTATTCATGCCAAGGGTAATCTGCACAAAAATCGTACCAATCGCATAAATATTCATGTATGCGGTGGCATACGTAATCGTATTTTCACTAGCGCCAAACATCAACAACAGATCTTTGTTCCAGATCAGTAAAATCACGGTCAGAATAATAGAAACAATGATCTGAAGACTCAGGCAGCCGGTTAAGAATTTTTCTGCTGTATCATGATCACCTTTTCCCATATAAATGGATGCCCGCGGCGATCCTCCAGATCCCACCAATGCTGCAAATGCCGCAATGATCAAAATCAAAGGCATACAGACACCTACACCGGTCAGCGCCATACTGCCCTCACCCCCGGAATGTGTCCAATGTATACACGGTCTATGATGTTGTACAACATATTTGCCAACTGCGCGATAACCGTCGGAACCGCCAGTTTTACTAACAATTTTCCGATTGGTTCTGTCCCCGGAAATGTTTTATCCTGTTCCATATCTTCAAATCCCCTATCTTCCCCATACGCTTTTCCATCATGTTTTCTGTAATTGCCCAATGGCAGATTGCTTCTACAAGTTCTGCATCAACAATTTTTTTCATGTTTAAAGCTCTGTAACACATAATTTTTATTTCCTATAAATCTGTATGATATCGTATACCATTTCACACAAAATAGCAAGCAAATGTGCACATGGTATTAAATACTACTTATACTCGTTTTTCACACTTTTAATATTGACGTACTTATTTTTCTGGTGTAATATTATTTTGAATTTCAAACATTTTAATTATCAAATAATACAATTATATGTCTATATGTCATGTTGCAAAATATCTTTTCATCGAAATTATATCGGCATGCGCAATTTTTTTATAAAACTGAAATTATATAGAAAGCGAGAAATATACTATGAAATTAATGAAATCTCTGCATTTGAAAAATAAGTTTTTGAAGCTCCCGATCATTCAGGGTGGTATGGGAATCGGTGTCAGCCGCTGCCGTCTGGCCGGTGCTGTTGCAAAAGAAGGCGGCATGGGTGTCCTCTCAACTGCGCAGATTGGCTATGATGATCCGGATTTTGCCAAACATCCGGAGGAAACAAATCTGAGAGTTCTGCCGGAACAGATTAAAAAGGCAAAAGAAATCGCCAATGGAAACGGTATGGTCGCTGTCAACATCATGGCTGTTACCCAGTTATATGAAACTTATGTCAAAACAGCCTGTTCCGCAGGCGTGGACGCGATTATTTCCGGTGCCGGGCTGCCGACAGAGCTTCCAAAATTTGCAGAAGGATATGATGTGGCATTGGCGCCTATCGTCTCCAGCACAAAATCTGCAAATGTCATTTTGAAATTCTGGGATAGAAAATATCACCGCACCGCTGATTTTCTGGTCATTGAAGGGCCACTGGCCGGTGGACATCTCGGTTTTTCCAGAGAGCAGTTAGACGATATTCCAGCTCTGGATTATGATACTGAAATTCGCAACATCATTGCATTGAAGCAGACTTACGAAGAGAAATATCAGACTACCATTCCGGTATTTGTCGCCGGAGGAATGTTTACTGCTGAGGATGCAGCACATGTCATGGAACTGGGCGCAGATGGTATTCAGGCAGCCACCCGCTTCGTGGCAACCGAAGAATGCGATGCCAGTGACGCTTACAAACAGGCTTATGTAAATGCCTCCAAAGAAGATGTCATTATCATCAAAAGCCCGGTAGGAATGCCGGGACGCGCCATCAAAAATGCTTTTATTGAGCGGATGCTGGCTGCACCGGATAAAATCTCCCATTGTTTTAACTGCCTGAAAGCCTGCAATCCGGCTACTGCGCCTTACTGTATCACACAGGCCCTGATCAATGCCGTTGTTGGTGATTTGGATAATGGACTAATTTTCTGCGGTTCCCGGGTTGGGGAGATTCATGAGATTACCACTGTGGCAAAACTGATGCGGGAGTTGACGGTATAAATTCTTGTTTTGAATGGCTTAAAATTTACTACGTTAGTTTTTAAGAGGACCTTCAGTAATTTTGACTCAGTCGCTAGCAATCGCTCCTTGAGTAAAAATTGCTGAAGGTCTTAATCTACACAATGAATTTTGTAAATTTTTACGCCATTATACACTGCGTGCTGCTCTGAGCCCGCTATTTATGTATATATTTTTTATTATATAGACTGATAATTGCTCCTCAAGAAAAATGGCTAAAGTTCTTGATTTACTCTGTGAATTTTTACGCCATTATACACTGCGTGCTGCTATTTACATTATGTTATTTTTCATTATTCTTCTCATAATCCTCTACAGAAATATTGGCTGCACTGCATGCCTGTTCTACAGAAAAATCAAAATCTTTGACTAAATTATGAACTGTCTCAACAGCTTTTTCCATCATGCCTTTTGTTTTTCCTCTTTCCTCAATCATATCAAGCGCCTTACTTCTCATACCCACTTTTCCTCCTTCCACCGTCTCAGTCATTTTACTCCATCTTTCATCTACATAGTAACTAATCGCATCTGTAATCATTTTGTCTATTGCTGTCATACCTGTAAAAATTTTTGTAAGTTCTTCTTCATCATCTCTATAACGGATACTCTTTAACAGTTCTCCAAAATCGGTTTGAAATTTATCAAAATCCTCTATCTTGTTTGGTTCAATCAAATTAATTTTATAATCTGGCACACACGCCAAAATCTTTTCATCTATTTCTTCTGAAAACATCTCATGCAGGGATTTTGCTCCATCCCACTCATCTGTTCCATAATAAATCACAAGTGTAATAACCGGTTCCAACTTGTCCGTGTATTTCCATTCGGATAAGAACTCCGCTCTGGTCATTTTGGGTGGATTCCCTTCTTTTCTCTGTTTCCGATATCCAGCGGCAACTTCTTCCGCCTGCTTTGTGTAACGAAGCGTGTCATACAAAAGTGACCGCAATGGCATCGCCGTATGTATTTCTGTCTGATTCTCTACGCCAAATAATACATAATAATTTTTCCCATCTGTTTTTACCAACGCCCTTTTTAATACATCTCTGTACTTTGTCCAGAATTCATCAGATCCCATCTCTGGATCTTCCAGTTCAATTTCAGCCGGATCAACATCATCAAGATTTTTCGGATTGATAAGAGTCTCTCCTCCAAATAAACCGGCATTAAATGCATCTGCAAAATACGTATTATCGCGCATTAATTCTTTTCCGATAGCGTCTGATTTTCCCATTCTTTTTTCCTCCTCTTTTCGTTAAAAAGATATCTTACGTTCCATCATCTTTGAATCTCTCTGCCGATACGGCATGAATAAAACTATGAGATATGCATTACAGATTCTTTTGAGCTTACAGAAAATATCTAATCCTTTGAATTATACTACATATAGAATATCTTATTTTCTATAGCGGTGCTTAGAAATGCACGAATCTGACTTCTGATGTTATCGTCAGTATACGCCGTCAATTTATGCTATGTCAACCGCAATTTTTCTGGCATTTTTTCGATTGTGCAATTTAACCAATTAGCAAAAAAATGCTTCTAAACACTGTATTTTCAGCATCTGGAAGCATTTTTATATTCTATTTTTTACGTTTATTAATATAAGGTGGTCATTCACTTTTGTATATTATTTCTTGTTTCGAATAATTGTGGGAAGATAAAATTTCAGGTGGTCTTATAATACCTAACTCGTAAATTTTTAAGCCATCCTAAGCCCTACCCCACCAGCATCACACTGGCCATAATCCCCGCCACAGTCGCCACCAGCGCCCCCGCCAGTGTCCAGCGTGTCTTTTTCACTTTAACCGTCATAAAATAAATACTCATCGTATAAAATATCGTCTCACTGCTGCTCATCATGACCGATGCAATCCGCCCCAGTCTGGAATCCGTTCCAAACTGCTCATAAATATCCAGCAGCAAACCGGTAGCCGCCGAAGAAGAAAACATCCGAACCACTGCCAGCGGAACAAGCTGTGACGGGAATCCGATCCGGTCTACGCAATTTCCAAGTACCCCCGCCAGTGCGTCAAGCAGCCCGGAAGCCCGTAAAATGCCCACTGCCACCATTAGCCCGGCAAGGGTAGGCAAAATATCCACCGATGTTTTCAGGCCGTCTTTTGCGCCTTTTACAAAGTCCTCATAAGCATTCCGCCGATTCAGCAGCCCTGCCATGAGGATTACCACAATAAAAAGCGGGATAATAAAATCCGATAGAAATAGTAATACACGCTGCATAAACTGATATCCTCTCCATACCTTCTGTTTCCCATGATATCTAATTCTCACTCATCCACATCATTTGAATTTCCCTCTAATTGCATCAAAATTCAATACCCACGCTTCCGATCTACCGCAGACATAATTTTTGCAAATATAATTCCCGCCAGTGTGGAACATGCCGTCGCCACAATCGCAGCGCCCACAATGCCCGTCGGATCCGGCGAACCATACTGGCTCCGATAGGCAATGACTGTCACCGGGATCAGCTGCAGGGACGAAATATTTAACACAAGGAAAGTACACATCTCCGTGGATGCCTCTTTTTCTTTCCGGGCAGATGTATGGTGAATCCGGTCTGAACCGAAATCATATTTTTTCTGATATGGCTGATGCACCGCCTGAATCAGTGTCCGCTCTTTTTCCAATTCATCCAGATCTTCCATAGCCTGCAGCCCTGCCGGAGTTGCCGCCCAGCCCAGGCCGAAAAAATTGGCAATACAGTTTGCCGCAATGGATTTGCAGGCAGGATGTTCCCTCGGCACGCGGGGAAACAGGAAGTGAAGCAGCGGATAAATGCGGTCTGCTGCCCGCTGCATCATATCGGCACTTTCCGCGATCCGCATCAGACCTACCCAAAATGCCAGCACGCCCGCCATAGTGATACACAGCGTCACCGCCTGCTGCGCCGAGTCCAGCGCCGCATCCGTAACCGCCGGCAGATTCCCGGTAAAAGCTGCATATACAATTCCCGCCAGAATCATAAAAATCCATAAAAAATTCAGCATAAGCTGTCTGCTCCCTCAGGGCTTTCTAACAACTTATGCTGAACTATACGTCAGTATTCATTTTATAAAATGATCATTTACAATAACTATATTTTTTCACAATCAATGCATGCTCATAAATTCTTGCAACACATTTTTGTATTGCGCTGTCCTCTCATTCAACGAACAACATCTCATTCAAATCATTATTTCCCGTAGGTACGGAAAAATGTACTCAGGTTCGTCAGTGCCTTTACAAGCACCTTGGTCTGCTCCTCGTCCAGACCGTTCAGGGTCGCTTTTATCATCTCATCATGGAAATTTGCATGGTGATGGTACGCTTTCACGCCCTTGTCTGTCAGGGAGATCAAAACTACACGACGGTCCTTTTCACTTCTGACACGTTTTACATAGGCTTTTTTTACAAGGTTATTGATGGCAATGGTCAGCGTTCCCACCGTAACAGACAAGTCCCTGGCCACTGCAGACATGCTCCGCGGCTCATCCAGTCCGATGGCCTCGATGATATGCATATCATTGTTGGAAATATCCTTGAACTCCTCCGTAATGATCGCTTTTTCCTCTATATTCATGATTTCGTTAAACAATTTGACCAGCAGGTCATGAAGTGTATCGTATCCTTCCACTGCGTTCCTCCTGACACAACTATAAACAAGTTCATTTGAATCTTAAATTTCTATATTTTGTATATCAAATATTTTGGTTGGTTGACAAATCAATTATACACAATCTGAATACACACCGCAAGAGACAAATCCACAGAATTCCTATTACCAAATGCATAATGCAACGCATAACATCCCTCGTTCTGCCAGCTTTTACTATATAGCTCCATGCATATAAACAGATATAATGCACTGCCTTTATTAATAAATCTGCGAGACCTGCATACCTATATAATAATTCTATGTATAAATGTCCGGTACCAGTTATGCGACACTGCCACTTTCATTTTCCCCACAAAATCCGTTTTTCCCTCTGCCTCGCACTCTTTCTCATCGGCCTTGGTATTTTCTGTGCTGCCGTCTGCCAGTGTGCGGACTCTGACACATGGATCGCACAGTTTTTAAACGAAAATCACACAACCTCTCCTGATAACACCACAAATTCTGAATCTGCTGCCGGGCAAACATCCAACGTTGATGCCGATACTGCATTTGATGCCTATCTGACAGAATTGTTTAAACAAGAAGCATCTGCAAATCTGCTGAACCTGCACTATACACTGGAAGATCCATCCGTATATGGCATCACAGAGTATCAAACTTCCCTTGGCTCCTACACCGCAGATTCCCCCAAAAAAGCTGCCGCCTTTGCTGAAAATATTCTCACCACGCTGCAACAATTTGATTCCGAAAAGCTTTCCGTAGAAAACCAACTAACGTTGGATATCCTCAATGATCATCTGACCCAGACCAAAGCCGGTGCGGATTTCTACTGTTATGACGAGCCACTGACGCCGACCACCGGTCTGCAATCCCAGCTTCCGATCCTCCTGGCAGAATACACCTTTCAGAATCAGCAGAATATTTCTGATTATCTGGAATTGCTGGCTGATATTCCACGCTATTTTTCCCAGATCTGCGCTTATGAGGAAGAAAAAGCGGCTGCCGGACGTTTTATGCCCTCTTATACAGCCCAGACCATTGTTGATCAGTGTCACGATTTTACAGCCAATCCGAAGCAGCATTATCTGGTGACAACATTTAATCAGAAAGTAGAAGCTTTGACAGACTTGTCAAAAAACGAACAGCTTGCTTATCAGGAACAGAATCAGGCCATTCTGGAGCAGGAAGTCTTTCCGGCCTTTCACCAGTTGGCTGACACTCTGGAAAAACTTTCCGACCGTGCCATCAACGAAGCCGGACTCTGCCATTTTCCGGAAGGAACGGAATATTATGAATATCTGGTTCGGGACTGCACCGGAAGCAGCGACAGCATCGCTTCCCTGGAAAAACGCACCGCAAATCAGCGTAAAGAAGATCTCCTTCTTATCTCGCAACTGTTGGAGCAGAACCCTGATCTGTCAGCCGAGTTGGAAAATTGCACCATTGCAACACAGTCACCGGAAGAAATGCTTGCCACTCTGCGGGATGCTATTTCAGAAGAATTCCCGGAATTTCCGGAATGTAATGTAACCGTCAAATATGTGGATGAAGCCATGGAGGACTATCTCTCGCCCGCCTTTTACCTGACCTCTCCACTGGATCATCTGACGGAAAACGCGATTTATATCAACCGGAAAAACGGCTACGAAGGCATTCGCCTGTTTACCACGCTGGCACACGAAGGCTTTCCGGGGCACTTGTATCAGAACGTTTATTTTCACAGTAAATGCCAGCAGCCGATCCGCAGCCTGCTGGGTTATCCGGGTTACACGGAGGGCTGGGCAACGTTTGTGGAACTGCATTCTTATACTTACAGCGGGCTCTCTGAGGATGCTGCCAGACTCTGTGCCGCAAATCAGGCGGCGATTCTAAGTCTGTATGCCACTGCAGATATGGGGATTCATTATGAAGGATGGACATTGGATGATACGGCAACGTTTTTCGGTGCTTATGGATTCACGGATGAGGAAGTCCTGCGGGATATTTTTGAATTGATCGTGGGCGAACCCGCTAATTATCTGAAATATTATATCGGGTATCTGGAATTTCATGATCTGCAGGAAGATATGAAAAAGCAGAATCCGGATACTTATACAGATTCTGACTTTTACGAAAAAGTACTTGAAATTGGACCGGCGCCGTTTGGGGTGCTTCGGAAGTATATACTCGGGAATTAATAAGTTATGTAAGTATATGTAAGTTATATAAAGCGAAATCGGAAACTTTGACCACAACAGCTAGACGTTCACTACTTTCATTTCACTGCGGTTTTATCGCGCTCACTCCCAGTTCCTATAAAAGCTGGTCACTTCCCGTTCGCGCAAAACCTTGTGAAAATCAGTCGTTCACTCAATCGCTCGTCGCGGTCAAAGTTTCCGATTTCGCCATTTACACACCAACTAATTCAATCTATCATCTTCGTGATTTAAACATTCCTCGTTTTAGTCCCATTGGGAAGAAAATACATACATCCAGGTATTTTACACAATGTAGAAAAAGGAATCAGGGAATTTTTTCCTGGCAGGCGATTGTTAGCCGCCGGGACAAAATTCCCTGATTCCGCTTCACTAAAGTTCCGTTATATCACAATATCACATTTTCAATTCCGAACGTCACCCGTTCTGCACCGGCACCGTTTGTGCCGCTTCCGCCTGCCGTTTTTCCAGCCGTTTCATAATCGCAAAGAACACCGGCATTACCACCGCCGTTGCCGCGATCCATGCGGTCTGATCCGTAAAGCATACTGCCGTATATCCGAATTTCGGGATGACAAATATCGCCATCAAACCTCTGGCCAGCAGTTCACTCAAACCGGCAAACATCGCAATGGCACTGTAACCAAGTCCCTGAATGGTCAGTCGTGTACAGTTCAAGAATGCCAGGAAGAAATAGAAGAATCCTGCGCATGTCAAAAGCTGCTGCGCATAGCCAAGTACCTCTGTCTCGCTGCCTGATACAAAGATCAGCGCAATCTTGGAACCAGCAAAAATCAGCACGATTCCAATGGCAATACTGTAAATCACAGAAATGATAATTCCGGATTTCAATCCTTCCCGGATTCGTTTCAGATTGCCTGCGCCGAGGTTCTGGCTGCCAAAAGTTGCGCTGGCTGTGGCAAATCCGTCATACGGACACATTGCCAGCTGTTTTACTTTCGTAGCTGCCGCAAATGCCGATACATACACTGCATCCAGTGCATTTACAGCACTCTGAAGCATGATACTTCCGATGGCCGTGATGGAAAACTGCAGTCCCATCGGTACCGCCATGGTAAACAGTGTCTTTATGTAATGAAAATCCAATTTTCGCTCCGCGTGCTCTGTTTTCAACACATCATATTTTTTCTTCATATATACGAAGCAGAGTGCTCCGGAAATGGCCTGTGACAGAATCGTCGCCCAGCCGGCTCCGGCGGTTCCCATTTTAAACACGATGATAAACAGCATGTCCAGAAAAATATTCATCACTGCGGACATGACCAGGAAATAAAACGGCGTCTTGGAATCTCCCAGAGACCGGATGATTCCGGCCACTACATTGTATAAAAATGTAAATGGAATTCCCAGGAAAATGACGAACAGATAATCATACGCGCCCTGATAAAACTGATCCGGCGTATTCATCCAAGTCAGAATGGAACCACACAACCCACAGGTTACAATCGTCATAATAATGGCAAGAAAAATTGCCAGATACGCCGCGTTCATCACAAATTTTCGCATTTCGCTGTAACTTTTTGCACCAAATTTCTGCGCCACAGGTACGGCCAGTCCCGTACAAGTACCAAGGCAGAAACCAATGATCAGAAATGTGATGGATGCCGTGGAACTTACGCTGGTCAAAGCACTCAGTCCCAGATAACGACCTACGATTACGGTATCCACCATGTTGTACATCTGCTGAAACAGATTTCCCAGTACCAGCGGTATGGAAAACTGCCAGATCAACTTCATTGGACTTCCAACAGTTAAATCTTTTGTCATAACTACACCTTCCAAATTATTCGTTCTCTGCATCCAGCAGCATCTGATAGATTTCACGTTTTCCAACGCCCCGGTCTTTTGCCACCTGTTTCATGGCACTTTTCCGATCCATACCGGTGCTTAAGTAACGCTCCATATGTTCTTCCACAGAAATCGCTTCCCAGGATTGCTGCTGCTCCTGTACAAGTTCTTCCCGGCTTCTGCCCTCAATGACTAACACGCACTCTCCGCGAACGCCCTGCTCCTCATAGTAGCTAATGGCCTCAGAAAATGTCGTCTGAAATGCTGTCTCAAATTTCTTCGTCAGCTCACGGCAGACCGTCAATCTGCGGTCGCCTAATGCATTCTGCAGTTCTTTTAACGTGCCAAGCAGATGATGCGGGGCCTCATACACGATCAGCGTTCTTGTGTCATTTTTCAGTTCTTCCAACACCGCTGCACGCTCTTTTTTCTCCTTTGGCAAAAATGCTTCGAAGGAAAAACGGCGTGTCGGCAGCCCGGACAGCGTCAGAGCCGTAATGCAGGCTGCCGCTCCCGGAAGAGAAGTCACTTCGATGCCCTGTTCATAACAAATACGCACCAGATCTTCACCCGGATCGGAAATACCCGGTGTGCCTGCATCGGTGATCAGCGCGATATTTGTTCCCTGCTGCATTTTTTCTACCAGCTGATATGCTTTATCCACTTTGTTGTACTCATGGTAGCTGGTCAGCGGTGTTTTTATTCCAAAATGATTCAGCAGATGAATGGAATTTCGAGTATCCTCCGCCGCGATCAGATCTACTTCTTTCAATGTACGCAGTACACGGAGCGTAATATCCTCCAGATTTCCAATCGGCGTCGCACATAAATATAATTTTCCTGCCATAACTCTCTTTCACCTCACAATCTAATACAACGTTTTATATTGCAGTCTCTTATGTCAAATATAATTATTATACTTTCAACACACCTAACAATATGTGGCTTTAATATCCATACACATCATAGATTTCATCCGTATATTTTCCCGGTTCTTTGTATACAATCAGTGGTTTTTCCACAGTCATGCGGCTTCTTCCGCCCCGCAGTCCCTCGATCAGCACCATATTCGGCTCCCGGTCCACATAAGGATATACGAGACGCATCCGTTTCGGCTCGATCCGATACTGCACCATCAGAGAAATGATCTCTGCCAGACGGAATGGGCGGTGCACCATATAAAAACGTCCTCCCGGCACCAGAAGGCGCGCGCTCTCCCGGATAATGTCTTCCAGATTACACAATACTTCATGACGCGCAATGGTTTTCGCCTCATGCAGATTTGTCAGTCCGTGCTGTGCGGTCATATATGGCGGATTTGTCGTCACGACATGAAAAGAAGATGCTCCAAAAATTTTTGAAGCATCCTTAATATCACCTTCTACGATGTCGATCCGATCCTGCAGATCATTCAGCGCCACACTCCGCCGCGCCATATCCGCACTCTCCGGCTGAATCTCCAGACCGGTAAAATGTTTTCCATCGGTCTTGGCTTCCATCAGAATCGGGATAATTCCGTTTCCGCAGCCCAGATCCAGACAGTTTTCATTCTTTTTTGCCCGGGCAAAGCCGGACAGCAGCACCGCATCCATACCGAAACAGAATTTTTCCGGATTCTGGATAATACGGTAGCCGTTTCGCTGTAATTCGTCGATTCGTTCTCCCGGCAATAAATTACTCATTTAACTTGGAATGTCCTCCCTTGTCCTCTAACTCAGCAAGTTTGCGCATTTCCTCTTTGCTCAGACGCTCGCCGTGATCTCTGCGGCGTTTGGAACGGAATTTCAGCTGTTTTACCGGATATTCACGGATTTCTTTCTCATCGCCCATATCCACAACGACTTTCACCAGCTGGCGCAGTACGCTGACACTCTGTACCTCACCTTTCAGACCATCTACGGTTGTCACGCGGTCACCCACATTCGGCAGACGGCTGTTTAAGTATTCGTAAGTTTCCTCTTCGTTTTTTAAGCAACACATCAATCGTCCGCACACACCGGAAATCTTGGTCGGGTTCAGGGACAGATTCTGCTCTTTCGCCATCTTGATGGACACCGGCGCGAACTCTGTCAGGAATGTGTGACAGCAAAGCGGACGTCCACAGATACCGATGCCGCCAAGGATCTTGGTCTCATCGCGGACCCCGATCTGACGCAGCTCGATTCTGGTACGGAATACACTGGCCAGATCCTTTACCAGCTCACGGAAATCGATACGTCCGTCTGCGGTAAAATAAAACAGCAGTTTGTTGTTGTCAAAGGTATACTCTGCCTGCACCAGTTTCATGGCAAGACCGTGTTTTTCGATCTTTTCCAGGCAGATTTTATATGCATCTTTTTCTTTCTCATGGTTCTTTTCTTCGATACGGTCGTCCTCCGGTGTCGCCACACGAATGACCGCCTTCAGCGGCTGAACCACTTCATCGTCTGTAATGTCCTTTGGCGGGACGATTACGGTACCATATTCGATACCGCGGGCAGTCTCCACGATAACATGGCTGCCTCTCTCCAGTTTCAGGTTTTTCGGGTCAAAATAATACACTTTGCCCGCCTGACGGAATCTTACTCCAGTTACTTTTATCATCTAATGTTCTCCTTGATCGTCAATGCCAGCATTTCCATGGTCAGGTCAAAATTTACGTTTGCCCGGATCCGACGGTCTGCTGTCTCAATTGCTTCTAATATCTGCTGCAGTCCGCGATATGAGCACTTTTCCGCCTGATGCCGAATTTCCAGCGACTGTTCACGAAAAATCAACTGCTCCTCTGAGCCTGCTGCTTTATATAATAACACATCCCGATACCAAAACAAAACCAAATCAAAAAATTCTCTGATATCGTCCTTGAAATCGTTCAGTGGTTTTATCTCCTGTAATAAATCGTATTTGCGGACATCTCCCAGTCTGCGCAGAAGCGAGACGGTAAAGTCCTTCAGTTCATTAAAACGCTCTGAGGAAGCCAGTGCCACAGCCCGGCCCACATTTCCACGGGCAAACGCCGCACAGACTTCCGCTTTATAATCCGGCACCTGACGTTTTTTCATCAAAAATTCCCTGATTTTTTCATCACTTACCGGTTTGATATCAAGCATCACGCAGCGGGAACGAATCGTCTGTAAAAACGCATCCGCATTCGTAGTCAGAAGCAGGATCACCGCATAAGCCGGCGGCTCCTCAATGGTTTTTAACAGGGCATTCTGCGCCTGCTGGTTCATTTTCTCCGCTTCATCCACAATGTATACTTTATATTTACTGCTGTAAGGCTTAATCTCTATGTCGTGATTGATCTGTTCTCGGATATCCGCTACTGAGATCGTATTTGGTTTTTCATGGGTCAGATAAATAATGTCAGGCTGATTGTTGCCTAAGGCCTGCTTGCAGGAATGGCACTCCATGCACGGCGCCGCAATGATCTCCGGGTGCAATTCTGATTTTGGAAGCCCAGCCACCTGCTCACGCTTTTGGATCGATGTCTCACACTGCAAGGCCATAGCAAATGCCTGCGCCAGCATCATTTTTCCGCTGTCCTTCGGACCGTTGATAATATACGCATGAGATACTTTATCCATCACGATCGCACTCTGCAGGTGCGCAATCAGTTGTTCATGTCCGATAATCTCATGAAATCCTGCCATTACTGTTCCTCACTACTAAAATTTATCGAATACAAGAAAGTGTGCTACCGCACACCTACGCGCTAGCAATTATCAATAGCACATCTTTCTTGTCCGCGCCGAGCACGCTTGCGAAGCAATAATTTCTTCTCGTGCGAGTGTGCATCGTTTGCACGAAGTGCTTTTGTTTCATAGGACGAACTTTCCTATGAAATAAGAAGCGATCTCCTGAGTGACCTGATCCAGATCTTTATTCAGAAAACGCTTTGTAATCCCTGCTTTTTTCAGGTTTTCCTCGGAAAAATCCTGCTCGTCTGCCAGAAATCTCCGACACATTTCCGCGTATTTCGGCTGTTCCTGGGAACGTTCCCGATCCAGCGCCCTCTGCAAACGCAATCCATCGTCCACTTCCACATAAATCGGGCAGACATGCTCTGCGCCAAAATAATCACGGATCTGCTCATAGGCTTCCAGTGTCCCGATTATCAGATAATCGCTTTCCGCCAGAGCAATCTGTCCATCATCCGCAGTAAAATATTTCCACACACCGTACACCGTATTGTATGCACGCAGTTCAATGATTTTTCCGGCATCTTCGAACTCCTTTACCTGATCTTCCGAACAGAAAAAGTAAGATTCCCCTTCTACTTCTCCGGACCGGATTGGCCGGGTCGTATACGGAACCACACGTTTTACCTTCAGGTCTTCCATTGCCAGAAGGCGGTTATAAATGGTGTCTTTTCCAGATGCACTTTTGCCCATCAGACAATAGATTTTTCCCATGATCATGTCCTGCTTTCGTCTTCAAATCTTATTATATAAAAAAGTTGTTTTTATTCTTACCAAATCCAACTTCCTATCATATATCAGGTCCCTTCTTGAACATAGTTCAAGAAGTATCCCTCGCGCAAGCGCTCGGTTAACAGTTACAGTATATTACAGATTTCCAGCCTTTGTCCACTGTAATCTTTCATTCCTTCTACTTCCATATTCCGCTTCTGGCAAATACGCAGTGTTTCCAGGATTTCCTCCGTCACACGCTCTCCCGGTGCAAGGATTGGAATCCCCGGCGGATACAGATAAACAAATTCCCCGGACACAGATCCTGCGGATTCCATCAAAGGTACGGTCTGCTTTGGCGCATCCATCGCCTCGGCGATCTCCAGCACTTTTTCTGCCTCATAATATATATCATCTGATTTCAATATTTCCGTTTTCTTAGTAATTCCTTCGGTACTCTTCGAATCTGTTTTCTGTAAATCTGCTGTATCCAATCCTTGTTCCTGATGCAGCGTCCCGTCTTTACTATTACTTCTGTCAATTTCCTGCAATGCTGCAAACAACCGGTCAAATCCTTCCTGTGTATCCATAAGTGTGGTCAGCGCTGTCACATAATGCCCGGAAGCCATCTCCATTTCCAGATGATATTTTTCCGTCAAAAGTTCTGCCAGTTCCTGTCCATGCAGCCCTGCACCCTCGGCACAGATCAGTATCTTTGAAGGATCGCGATCCCAGATACCCAAATCCTTTTCCTCTGTTTCTCCGATTTTTCCATCCGGAGAAAGCACAGTGATCCGTTGTAATGTTTTGCATTTTTCATAAAAATCATGCAGACGTTCCTCGAATGCCGCAAACAGTTCCGCTCCCTGTTCCCGTAAAATCCGTGTACAGCGGTCAAGTCCCGCCATCAGAATATAAGAAGGGGAACTGGACTGATAAATGCCAAGGTACCGTTTTACCCGCTCCAGATCAACCCACGGATTCTTTCTATAATGAAGTAATGCGCTCTGCGTATAAGCAGGCAGGGTTTTATGCGCACTTTCAATACACAGATCCGCACCCAGTGCCAGTGCTTTTTGCGGAAATCCTTTTGAAAAACCAAAATGTGCGCCATGAGCCTCATCCACGATCAGTGGGATTCCTTTTGCATGCACAATTTCTGCGATTGCTGCAATATCAGAAAGAACTCCATCATAGGTAGGTGAAGTCAGCAGAACCGCCTCCGTGTCAGGATACTGTTCCAGCATCGTTTTCATCTGCTCCGGCGAGATACTTCCCTGAATGCCAAAGGCCGTCTGCTCCGGATACAGATAAGTGGTTTTCAGTTCCATCAGATATACCGCATGGTACACGGCTTTGTGACAGTTGCGCGCCATCAGCAGACGGCCGCCTTTTTTTACCGTTCCGCACACTGCCGCCAGCAGCCCCGCCGTACTTCCGTTTACAAGGAAAAATGTCTCATCCGCACCGAAGATTTCCGCCGCCCGTCTCTGCGCCTCACGCAAAATGCCTTCCGCATGATGCAGATTATCAAAACCTGTGATCTCTGTAATATCAATCTCTTCCGGAGTCCAGTTTCCCATCGACTGGCGCTTGTGCCCCGGCATATGAAATGGATAGGCATCCGTCTGACTGTAGGCCAGCAGTTTTTCATCCAGATATTGCTCCATTTTTCCTTCACGCTCCTTTTCATTATTTTATTCCCGTTCATTTTGCAAAATACTGTATTTGCTATCATATCATATTTTTACCTGTCATTATACTTATTTTTTAACAAGCATTTAAACATCAGTGATTATTATGTATCTCTGTAGTTACATTACAATGCTGCTCTATGTAAAAAACTGCCGATACATGGAACCATCCACATACCGGCAGTTTTTCTTTGTCTGAACATCTTATATAAATATTTTTATAAAGATGATGTATTTACTTTTCTAATGTCTCAGACGAGATTCGATTAACGTACGTCTTTGTCGATCGGCTCTACTTTTAATACGCACATAGCGATGAGTCCGATAACAGCCATAACTGCCATGATGATATAAGCGAGCTGGCAGGTTGCATCAATTGCGTTGCAAGCAGATACTACTGTAATACCAACACCTGTCATTACAGAGTTCAGCGGCTGAATAACAGAAAATGCGTTTTTGAAATCGTAACGTCCCCAGATAGCTGCTGTACAGGATACCATCAAGTTAGAAGATCCACCTAACATTACAGCAAGGATCGGAAGGGAGATATAATGCAATGCAGTCACATGTGTCAGGCAGCAAAGAACTGCTACAAATGCCAGGGCATTGATCAGGATACCTGTTTTCTTTGTACCGATCTTAACATCCAACCAGCCTACCACGATAGATCCCGGGATTGCAAGTACACCTGCGATACCAAGCATGGAAAGTACGGTATTCAGCTCATAACCCATAACCATGAATTTTGTTACAAAGTTGGACATGATACCCATGGACATGAAGCCTGTGATACCAACTGCGATCCAGAGAACCCACATACGTCCTGTTTTCAGACATTTTAAAGCTGTCCATTTGGATGTTTTTAAGTACTCAAGAGCTGCCTGATGCTCAGCTTTTGCTTTCTCATTATCGAAGGACGGATCGTTATCCGGGTAACCACCTTTTTCTTCCGGGAAATCACGAACGAAAAGGATTACTACGATACCAACGATAACTGCGATAACTGCGATTGCAATGTAGTATGCGGAATATCCAACTGTACCTACGAACATACCTGCTACTGCAGATGTTGTAGCTGCTGATAACGGGTAACCTGCAGTACAAAGACCCATAGCCACACCACGTTTTGTCGGGAACCAGTGTCCGATGATCTCACCTGCAAGCAGCATCGCAGATGCAAGAGAGAATGTATAGATTACTACGTAACATACTACAACCCCAACTGTGTTGTGTACCTGGCCGATCAGAACCGTAAATACAGCTGTGATGATCATACTCAGTCCCCAGTAAAGACGGATAGACTGTTTGTTGATCAGACGACCAAGAATAATACTACCAATGATACCAAACGGTACTGCGATAGTAGACATTGCGTAAACCGCGCTCTGGTTGATACCAAGACCGATAAATACATCACGGGTTACGTTCAGTGAATCTGATGTCAGTGCTGAATACACATAACATGAAAAGAATGCCAGAATTACGATGATGTAACCTTTTACACCAAGGTTCCAGCTGCTGGTTTTTTTGTTGTTCATTTCACCTTTCCTCCTAAATACCATAAAACCGTTTCTATGTTGCAATAACAACTTCACCGGAACAGATAAATAAATGAAACTCATTCATCTTCACACACTTGTCGGATCCTGTCTGAATCCCATGCAACTAGGAATTCCCATAATATATCTTATCGGAAGTTGCTAGCCAACTTTCGATAAAAGGCACCGTTTTTGTGCCACAAATCGATTATGAGGTTCGCGCAGCGGTTCTCATAATATAGAAAGCGACATCGCATGTATCTGCCCTGAAAACATAGCTATTTTATCTTAAGAGAATCTTAAAGTCAATATATTTTCACCAAACCGCAGATGCATGTGTCTATCATTTACATGCACATTGCACAAATACTATATACATTAATGCATTTTGTGCATTACTGTTATCCATTTTGCGGATTTATAAGCTTTCATTCTTCCATTTTTGACGTTTTTCTGCTATTTATCCTGAAAACCTCTGTTTTTTAATCCGTTTTTGTTATAAAAAATTCCGCCATTTTCCTCTCGGATTGTTTTTATTCCTGTACTTTTTTCAGTTTTTCTACCACATTTTCATATATCATGCACGATTTCTATTAAATTTTTGTTAATTTTTCCTCAAGCATTTCCATAAAAAGTGCGATGGCCGGATTATAATTATTTTTTCTCCAGGCCATTGTAATGTTGTGGGCTTTGGCCTCCGGCATATCAATGCTGCGCAGTACAACATGGGGATTCTGGCGTTCAATGGTGCGGTTTGATGTGATCGCCACGCCGTTTCCGGTCTGCACCCAGAGCATGACATCCTCCATTTTTTCCACCAGAAGGAAATCCGGATGGACACCGCAGCGCGCACACAGATTTGTGATATAACTGTATCCTTCTTCACTGGCCTTTGGACCAAGCTGGACAAAACGCTCGTCCTTCAGGTCTTCCAGTGTCACCAGCTCCTGCTGCGCCAGTGGGTGATTGCGGTTCAGCATAATGCAGGAATCAAATTTCTGCACATTCACCGTCATCAGATCCGGTTTGTCATATAATGAAAATCCGTAAGTTAAGATCAGATCCAGATCTCCGGCAGCCAGACGTACCGACAGTTCCCCCAGGGAAAAACGTTCCAGACTCATTTCGATCTGCTCATAAGCCTCACGAAACTCACGGATGACGTCGTCAAAAAGTTCTGAGATATCATAAATGTCCAGAAAACCAATGTGCAGCTCCCCCTCATATCCGGAGTTGGCATATTTGGCCTCCTCCACTGCTTCTGCATAATCTGTCAGAAGTTTTGGCAGACGGTTATACAGTACACTGCCACCCGGGGTTAGTTTCAAACGTTTTTTATCCCGGACAAACAGTTTGGTACCGAGTTCTTCTTCCATGGCATTGATCTGACGGCTCAGGGCCGGCTGTGTGATAAACAGGCATTTGGCAGCTTCTGTAAAACTTAAGCATTCCGCCACTGTCACAAAATATTTGATCTGATTAAAAGTCATTTTCTCAATTCCCCCCTGTATTCCTTACTTTTATGTGCTATTCTGTGTTTTCTCTATAATAATTCCTGTCCACAGGCATTGTTTATTATACTCTGATTCATAACCCCAATGCAACTTTTCCATTACCAAAAGGCATATTTATATAAAGCTTTTGCATGTATTGATAAAGATGCATCACTAGGCAGTCAATTTCGTTCATGTTACACTAAATCTATCAGCGCAATCCGTTTCTTATGAATGTGATTGCCTTACCAAATCCAAAATCCATTTATAACAAGTAAACAACATAATTACAGGAGGTTTTACAATGAAGGTTTTAGGTATCGTGGCCGGACGCCACAACGGAAACAGCGAAATTTTAGTAAAAGAAGCTCTGCTTGCCTGTCAGGAGGCCGGTGCTGAGTGCAAACTGATCAACTTATTTGATTACAACATCGAGCATTGTACCGGATGTGAAGCATGTACCATGCAGATGGGTGATGTAGCAATGGGAAAACTTGATAAATACAATGGCTGTATCTTAAAAAGCAAAGATGATATGGACAAGATCGTTCAGGAAATGTACACCTGCAACGGAATCATCGTTGGTGTTCCGACTTATGATCTGACACCAAGTTCTCTGTATCTGAAATTTGCTCAGAGATTCCTGGCTTACGAGCTTTCTTTCCTGCTTGAGATCGGCGCAGTCAAAGAAGATCCACATATGGTAGGCGGACTGATCGCGGTCGGCGGTTCCTGCCACGACTGGCAGACACTTGCTCTGGAAGGTATGGGCGCAACAATGTTTACACAGTCTGTACAGGTTGTTGACCAGATGATGTCCACAAGAAACGGCCGTCCGGGTAACGTATTACTGCGTGACGAGCAGATCGAGCGCGCTCACAAAATGGGTGAAAACATTATCAAAGCAATCAATACTCCGGTAGAAGAGCGTGGATGGCTTGGTGATCCGGATCAGGGAATGTGCCCGAGATGTCATTCCGCACTAATCTACAAAGGCGACAAACACTGGGATGGCATTGAGTTCCCGTTCGAGTGCGCAGTTTGTGGTGCAGGTGGAGATCTGGTAAAAGACGAGAATGGCGAGTATAAATTTGTACTGGCTGAAAATGGTCTGATTCGTGATCGAAATGTAAACTCTGCCCGTGCGGAGCACTTAAATGAGATCATTAAGACAAGAATTGATTTCTTTGAGCATATGGATGTGGTTCAGCAGAAATATGGAAAATATAAAGAGCTGAAATTCCCGGCTATTTAAAGAACAGGCTGGAACAAACTTCAATGCCGGCACGACCGATTTTCTCTCTTCGCTGCGCCGCTTATCTCCGACCGCTCCCGCGAACTCGCCAACAGCAACAACAGCTGTTGTCTCAAACACACTCACGCGGTCGGGCTATGCTCGCTCCGATAACGAAAATCTGTCTACTGCCTTGCCTTGAAGTTTTGTTTCCAGCCTGTTCTATTTTCGTAACGTAAATAAAGGGAACGAAAAATCCTGTCAGAAAAAGCGATTCAGTGAGCGACTGATTTTCACAAGGTTTTGTGCGAACGGGAACCGACCAGCTTTTATCGGAGGTGGGAGTGAGCGCGATGAAACCGCAGTGAAATGAAGGTAGCAAACGTCTAGCTTTCTGACAGGATTCTTCGTTTTCTTATTATATTAAATTTTCATCAAAAATACAGACAAACAAGAGCTTAGCGTCCACCGCGTTTGTTCCATTTACGGTTATTTTTTATGGTTTTATAGCGGCGGTCATGTCCTTCTTTTCTGCGGTAGAAACGACGGATATTATTGTACAGGAACCAGATCACCAGAATGATCACCACGGCTGCTGCCACGCCGCCCCCCATCAACAACAGTTTATTTTTGCTGATGGAAATGCCGCTCTTTTTGCCGCTATCGTTTTTGGTCGTATCTGTTGATTCTGCGGTCGCAGACGTATCATTTTGCGTCGAGTTATCCGCCGACTGCACGGTTCCGGATTTCTCCCCAAACGGATATTCCGTCACTTTGGCACCGGTTGTCACCACATTTGCGGTTCCGACCTGTCTGCCGCCATAGGAATACACCAATGTTCCCAGTATACTGTCATTGGCCTGATCGTAATTCACTTCCGTCTGTGTATCAAGGAAGTTTGCAGAAGCCGGGAGAATAATCTCCGCATCGTCATCTACTTTTGCAAACGCATTCCACTCTGTAAAAAGTGTATTATCGCTGCTCTGTGTCTTTTCATAACGTGTCTCATTCTGCGCCACGTTATACATCTTGAAATTATTAAAACAGTAATCAAACAATGTTCTTGTATCAGAATACTGACCGCCTGCGGTACAGTTCATAACGACACAGATCAGTGTCATACCATCTTTTTCCGCAAAAGTTACCAGCGTATTTCCGGCATCAGATGTCCATCCTGTTTTTCCACCAATGCAGTACTCATACAGGTTCTGACGGCCTTTATATGCACTGATCATCTGATGATGGTTGTTCAGCGGTGTCGGATCTGAATGTTTGTTTGTCGGCGGGATTTCATAACGCACGGTTCCCACGATTTTACGGAACATGCTGTTTTTGATCGCTTCTCTGGAAATCAGCGCCATATCACGGGCACTGACAACGTGGTCCGGATCCGGCAAACCGTTACAGTTGTTAAAATGTGTATTGGTACAGCCAAGTTCTGCGGCCTTCGCATTCATCATATCGATAAATTTCTGATAATCACCGCCACCGACATGCTCTGCCACCGCATAGGAACATTCATTGGCAGATTCCAACATGATCGCATACAGACACTGCTCCAGCGTCATCTCCTCGTCCAGATCTCTGGCGATATGAGAAGTACCGCCCTCATTTTCATAAACCGCTGTGGCTGAAAAATGTACGATTTCATCCAGGCTGCAGTTTTCCAACGCCAGCAATGTCGTCATGATCTTGGTGATACTTGCCGGATATCTCGGTGTATCAGCATCTTTTTCATATAAAACCGTTCCTGTGGCCGCATCCATGATGATGGCACTTCCGGCCTGGACTTCCGGTCCGGTCGGCCACTGTGCAGCCTGCGCCTGAGTGTTATCCGCGCTGGCATCTGTGCCCTCTGCATACGCTGAAGTTGTACCAAATATGCCAACTGCCATTGCTACGCACAGAAAAACACCTGTCACTCTCTTTAAAATTTTTTTCATTTTTTCCTCCAAATATGTCAAACAGACAATGCCGTTTGCATACCTTCGTACCTTTATCTCTATTTTTCCCATAGATGTGTCGATTATATGCTAAAAAACTCTTCACATCTTTATAAAGTATTTATCTCAATCAGCAACGGAATTTTTATTGAAAACTCTTTGTCCCTTCATCATTTATTGAAATAAGAAAATTCTTAATTAAGATAAATAAAAATTCACACAACAACTATCATAGCAAAATTCGCAAATTCCGTCCAGTAAAAACACCTCTCCATCGCCAAGAAACAGGCCATATGACGAAAAATTCAAGATATCTTAATAAATTCCTCTGTATTTCTCTGCCAAACAGAGGTATTTCTCTTGTCGCACCACGAAACTTATAGTAAAATACCAAGCAGACACAAATCGTTTTTTACAGCGAAAGGAATTATTTTTATGAGATTAAGAAATGTACCGGGCTCCCGGGAAACCATCGCCGATCATCCGCTGTGTTTTCTCGAAGAAGACCCGCAGGCCGGCAACTGGCATACGATATTTGGAAATAACAACCCGATCCGCATCGAAGTAGGCATGGGAAAAGGTCAGTTTATCACCACCCTTGCACAGCAGAATCCGAATATTAATTACATCGGCATTGAGAAATATTCCAGTGTACTTGTCCGCGCCCTGGAAAAAACAGACGCCATGGAGACACAGCCGGAAAATCTGCGCTTCATTCGTATGGACGCAGAAAATATCTGCAATATGTTTGCAGAACATGAAGTAGACGGTATTTACCTGAACTTCTCCGATCCGTGGCCGAAGGATCGTCACGCAAAACGCCGTCTGACTTCCCAGACCTTCCTTGGCAGATATGACAAGATTTTGAAACCGGAAGGACATGTAGAATTTAAGACTGACAACAAAGATCTGTTCCAGTTTTCCTTAGAGCAGGTAGAGCCGGCCGGATGGCATCTGGATGCATTTACCTGGGATCTGCATCACGATAAAAAGCTGAATCAGGGAAATGTCATGACTGAATACGAGCAGAAATTTTCCTCTATGGGAAATCCGATCTGCAAAATGATTATTTCAAGATAATATCCCTGAAACATTTATCTAAAAAATCCCCATAGCATTCGTTACATAAGCATCGAACGCTACAGGGATTTTTTCTTCTATTTTCATGAAAAACATCATCCAAGCAAAGCCTGTTCCTCAACCGTCAGTTCCAAACGCCATCCTTCTGCGGCAAGCAGTTTCAGTTTTTCACTTTTTGTAAAGCGCTTGATTCTTGCCTCACGGCTCATTGCTTCTGATTTCGTGTCATACACTTCCAGATATACCAGCTGCAACGGGCCGCGTCCCCGGGTATATTTTGCTCCTTTTCCACTGCGGTGCTGTTCCAGGCGCGCTGCAATATCATTGGTCCATCCGGTGTAGAGACTTCCGTCCCCACACTTTAAGATATATGTATAATTTCTCGTTGTTTCTCTCATGTGTACTCCGTTTATCGAACCTATTTACCTGATGTTCTGCTTTATTTTCAGAAAAATCCAAACTTTTCTGATAACGCTTTTCATCTGTTCTGTACAAGCCAATCACCTTTTCTCTGTTCAGGGTGCACCATACACTTTTTTGTGCCTCTTACTGCACACCCTGAACACTCTTATAAAAAGCAATCGAACCTGTTGTATTTTATTCACGTACCTTCATCTTTTCCAACCAGAATATTGCGCTTTCTTCTGATATCAGTTCCGGTCAGACACACCCGATCCAATGCATACAAATTACCGATACTGACTTTCATCCTTTCTCTTTTCCGGTAAAACTGTATTTATTTTTCGATTGCGGATATTCATCAGTACACTGTTATTATACACAAATCCGGTACAATGTGTGAACTTACTTTTCCGTCTGATAAAAATAAGGAGCAGCCAGACAGCAACGATAATAACGGTTAATACGATTGCTACCATATGCGCATTGATCTGATAGGCATCTGCCGGAACATACGCGGACGAGTTATTGTCCACACATATTCCCCGCACCAGTAATCGATGCGTGTTGATTCCATATGGTGTACAGGTCATGAGTGTACAGTAGTCCTTTTGCGGATCAATCTTTAAATCCTCCAGATTATCCGGTTCCACAATATGGATCTGGTCAACCTGATAGGTAAGGACACGATTCAGTACCGTAATCTGAAAGGTATCCCCTTCCTCCATTTTATCCAGGTCAGAAAAAAGTTTTGCAGAGGGAAGCCCTCTGTGTGCCGACAAAACAGCATGTGTTCCAATGCCTCCTACCGGTAAACTTGATCCTTCCAGATGACCTGCCGCAATCTGCAGTACACCCTCTGAAGTTCCATGATAAATCGGCAGTTCCACGTTAATTCTGTCGATTTTCACATATCCGATGATTCCTGTTCCGGAAACATCCAGAATATCATCGTATCCGGGCACATCATCGTAATCTTCAAATGGATGATCCAGGTTCTTCAAATCTTCATTATAGGACTCGGCATCCTGAAACTTCTTCTGATAGTCCAGCGCTGACATTTGCTGAACACTGTTGTCATAGGACGCAATTGCCTGAGACTGCACTCTGGTATTCCAGAAATCACTGATTACGGGATACAGCATCACGGAAAACCCTGTGAGAAAAATAATGACCAAGATGATATTTATTTTATACTTCTTCATAACATTCTCACTGAAATGTAGGTCACTTTACTCTGCTACTACAAAGGTGATAGTTATTAGACTTCGTTGCTTCATGCCAACTTATCTCTCGTAGCCTAGCCTTATATGTGATTTCTGTTCGTCGGACCAGAGATTTGCTTACAGCTTCCTTCAGATTCCACCTCACGATGAACACCCTTGCTGTTCGGCTATACACTTCCCACTATCTGGGCATGTTCGGGACTTGCACCCGTTAGAGCGCGCCCATGGCGCGCAAACACAAAAAAATCCAGATGATGTAATCTGGATTTTTCCTTCTATTCTTCGCTGTCAAACATTTCTTTTTTCATTAATACACTATTGACACAATATCTTGCCCCTGTCCGCTTCGCTCCAGCATCCTTACCATATGCTGATAAATCCCCCGAAAAATCGGGTAACTGCAAAGGTAAGCACCTTTCTTTTGTTCCGGAGCATCTGTTTCACTTAGTTTTTTCTGGATATTATCCAGAATCTCATAGGAATGATCTAACTGATTTCCGAGTTCATTTAACAGGTCGATCAGTTTATGTGATGGGTATACTCCCCTTTCATCAAAATATCGTTCTACTGTTTCTTCATATAGTTTCGCAGCATCCTCATAACGTCCCATGGAAGTCATTGCCTCCATCGTAAGTGTCTCCCAGTCGCAAAATGGAGCTATATCAGATGCATATCTTCCCAGTCTTTCCAGTTTTTCATAATCTTTTTTCTGCCGGCAGATATCCGCCATCTCCGTAACACATTCGCTAAACATATCCTGATATCTTCTGCTCTCGGCAGCAATCCAGATAACCCCGGCACACATCGGAACAAATTCGCCTGTATACAACGAAATTGCCCTGTGCAGAAGCTGTAATTTTTTATCCGGATCCTTTTCTTTCTTCATTTTCCGGTACAACGCATCGAACTCATATGCATCTTCCCATACCGGAATCTTATCCGTCCATTTTACCATGCCATCTCTTATTACAATATAATTTTCTTTTGGAAGACCTTCTTTCTCCAGTTTCTTTTTGGCATTGTATATAACACTTTGGAGCGCATGATGCAGATTTTTTACATCGCGCTCACCAAATAACAGCTCCTCCAAGATCTCGCGGTTTACCCCCCCCGTTATGAAGCAGGATCAACATCATGGAGGCAAACTGACTATCCACGCCACTTCGCCCCAAAAGAGATTTTCCATTATATGTGATTGAGAGATAGCCAAAGGTTTTTACCTGAAATAACGTATTATTTGCTGATATCATTGCTCTAACTGTCGCCTCTCATGGATATATCTGTTTCCAAAGTATATCACACCAGAAAATAATACGCAATTTTTCTTTTGACCAATACTTACGTCCGAACATGATACCGTCCGTCTGCAAAAAAGCGCAGGTTTTTACGTAACATTTCACCGAATATAATCCATCGGGTTTACCGGATTTCCGCTCTTTGTCATGGCAAAATACAGGTTTGCGCCCTCCACGGAATAGTATTTTGTCGGCTCTGCCAGATAGCCGATCGTATCGCCCTGGCTGACATAATCCCCGGCGGAAACTTCCAGTTCTTTCAACTGTCCGTAGATTGCCTGATAGCTGTCTCCCAGTCCGATGGTTACGGTCTGGCCGGTCTCTGCAGTGGTATCCACACCAATAACTTGTCCATCTGCCGCCGCTGTCACTTTGTCATTTACATGCCCCGCAATGATCACCGCCGGATTATATTTGTACTGATCCAGCGTAGCAAAATATACAGAATGATCCATGCTGTAATTCAAAATAACGTTTCCTTCCAGCGGCCAGCTGATGGTATCTGATGCGGAAAAATGCATCACCGGCTCTTCACTGGTCTGACTCTGCGCTGCGATTGCTTCCGTATCGGTACTTCCCTGCACCGGATCCATCTGTAATGTATCTGTCGCATTATTTTGCGCACTGAGATTGTCAGAATCCTGTGTCTGTGATGGCTGGGCAGCCATTGTTTCCTGTGTCTCATCGTCGTTGGAAGCTGTGTCTGTTTCTGGTTCTACCCAATCATTTTCTTCCAGTGCCACGGCCTCATTCTGTTCATTCTGCGCAGATTTTCGCTCATGCTGATATGCACCCACCATGGCCACAACAGCCACCAGTGTCACCACCCCCGCCGTCACATAGGATTTCTGTCTATAGATAAGTTCTCGTCTTTTTTCCCGTTTTTCATTATTTTCCGATTTTTTCTGTTTTTCCATTTTTCTCCTCCAGATTCCAGTTATTACTTATGGTTTTACTGATATTCTTTCCGAAAAAAATAGATTTATTCAATACAATAAAAAAGGACGTTGTGAACTATTTCAAATCGTTATTTTCTTTTTATGTTTTATTCATTTTTTCAGTTACCATGCCTCAATTTTGACATCTGTATAATAGTAAGTCAGAATTTCACGACAGTTCTTCCCCTGTTTTGCCAGCTCATTTGCTCCATACTGGCTGAGCCCCAGCCCATGCCCGATGCCTTTGGTAACAATACGGATTTTTCCGTCAAGTTCAGACAAATAAAAACAGGCGGAATTCAGATGTAACGCCTGACGCACTGCTTCCCCATTTGCCACTGTTGTTCCATAAGTTACTTCCGTTACATATCCGGCACTGTCGCGTTTGGATAGTTCCAATGCGCCGGGCATTTGATTCGCATCCAACATTTCATCCTGAAAAATCGATGCCAGCGCATTTACAAAATCCTGTTTTTCCATGTAGCTGACATTCAAAAATCCGTCTGCCAGCATGTCATCCTCGCTGTCGACACTTTGCAGCCAGATATAATCCTCCTGACCAGGGACTTCGGATGCGTTTCGGGTTTTACAATTTGCGGCGTAATGGTAAGCTGCCTGAATCGGCAAATCCTCATAGGTCAGGATTTCGTCAGAAGTCTCCTCTACAGCCTGTCTGAGTTTTTCCATGTTTGATTCGTAAGCGGTACCCCAGAGTTTCTTTAATTCCTGCTCCGTATAACTTTCCAACCCAGAATCCGATACAGACCATTCTACATCTGAATCCTGAGTCTTTTTACTTTTATCAGATTCACTTGCCTGAGTTTTGTCTGTTGCATCTTCATTTATTTTGTTTGCTTCTTCCAGATTACTATCTGCTACATCTTCATTTGTTTGTGGTTCTTCTTCCATGGTTTTCTGATAGCTTTTCCACAGATTGGTTCGGGCAATGATCGTCTGTGCTTTCAGGCACTCCGGTTCATTGTCTATCGATATTTCCCGCGCTATCACAAAGGGCAGCTGTTCTTCAATCTGCGCCTGCACGGGATCTGCCTGTTTTCCGCCAAAACCGCCTCTCACCCAGACAGTCAGCAAATACGGAACGAAAATGAGTAATATAAAAATTGAGCCATAAAGTTTGAATTTTTCTTTCATTCTAAACTTTATGACTCAGATTATTTTTTATGCTACATCTCAGAAAACGCATTTGATAAAGCTGCAAATTCCGCAAGTGTCAGTGCTTCGCCACGGATTGTCAGCGGTTTGTCAATCGCTGTGATCGCCGCTTCAATCTGCTCCTTGGTAAAATTGATCTCACCGGAGTTTTTCAGTCCGTTAACCAGTGTCTTTCTGCGCTGGTTAAAGGATGCTCGAATAATACGAAACATCAGTTTTTCGTCTTTGACATCAACAACAGGTGTCTCATGTCGGGTCAGACGGATGACTGCGGAACCTACATTCGGGCGCGGCATGAAACAGTTCGGTGGAACGTTTGCCACGATCTCCGGATTTGCATAATACTGTACCGCCAGAGACAGTGCGCCGTATTCTTTGGAACCCGGTCCTGTTTTCATACGGTCTGCAACTTCCTTCTGCACCATGATCGTAATGCTCTCGATCGGCACATGGCTCTCGAGCAGCCCCATGATGATCGGTGTCGTAATATAATATGGCAGGTTGGCTACCACCTTGATCGGACGGCCGCCGTTTTTCTCTTCTACCAGTTTATTGATATCTACTTTTAAAATATCTTCATTGATAACAGTTACGTTATCAAATGCTTTCAGTGTGTCACCCTCCAGAATCGGGATCAGCACTTTGTCGATCTCCACCGCAACAACCTCGCGGGCTGCGCAGGCCAGATACTGGGTCATGGTTCCGATTCCAGGTCCGATCTCCAGGACAAAATCATCTGGTGTGATACCGGCTTCATCAATGATGCGCTCCAGCACATGGGTATCGATCAGGAAGTTCTGACCGAATTTTTTTTGAAATGCAAATTTATAACGGTTTAATACCGCAATAGTCTCCTGCGGATTTCCAAGATACGGTTTTGATCTGTTTTCACTCATATGATTCTCCTATATTTCAACTATTCAGAGCCATCTCGATTAACTGAGCTTTTTTGCGAAGGCTACTTCTTGAACTTGCTTCAAGAAGATTTGAAATACACTTCACTAATTCAATCTTCATCTCGATGTGGCTTCTCGCCAAATAGATTCACAGACAAAAGTGCTCATTCATGCCAGCATGACTCACACTTTTTCTATGAATCTGCTTGGCTCTGAATAGTTGCAAATAATTTTCTTGCATTTTCTTCGGTAACAGCAATCACTTCTTCTTTGGAAATTCCTTTCAGATCTGCGATTTCCTGTGCCACATAATCGATATACGCGGAATTGTTCCGTTTTCCACGAAACGGTGTCGGTGCCATATACGGGCAGTCTGTTTCCAGCAAAATGCGCTCCAGCGGAATCTGCCGGGCAGTTTCTTTCGCCTTTTTCGCATTTTTAAAAGTAACCACGCCGCCAAGTCCGATATGATATCCAAGCTTTACATATTCCTGAGCCATTTCCGGGGAATAGGAATAGCAGTGGATCACGCCACGCTGATCTTTGCCACGGGCAGCGATCAGATCAAAGGTATCTTTTGCTGCATCTCTGCTGTGTACCGCAATCGGCAGATCCAGCTCTTTTGCCAGATCCATCTGCTGTACAAACCAGTGCTGTTGCACTTCATGTGGCTGTACATCCCAATGATAATCCAGACCGATCTCACCGATGGCTACCACTTTTTCTTCGGTGCGGGCAGTTTCCCGCAGACGGGCAAAGGTCTCATCGTTTAAGTCTCCTACCTCGTCCGGGTGAACACCAACGGCCGCATAGACAAATGGATACTGGTGCGCCAGTTCCACACTACGCCAGCAGCCGTCTAAAGACGCCCCGACATTTATGATCGTGCCGACATTCTGCTCCGCCATGCCGCGCAGCAGCGCATCTCTGTCTGTATCAAACTGTTCATCATCATAATGTGCATGTGTATCAAAAATCATTAGCAGATCTCCGCTCCGGATGGCATTGTTTTCTCCGGTGTCATCAGGGACAGATTGCCATCTGCGTCCTCTGCGCATAACAACATACCTTCAGAAAGAACGCCTGCCAGTTTTGCCGGTTTCAGGTTTACAAGTACCATGACTTTTTTGCCGACCATCTCTTCCGGTGTATAATGTTTCTGAATTCCGGAAACGATCTGTTTTACCTGGCTTCCGATTTTTACCTGAGAGCAAAGCAGTTTTTTGGATTTTTTCACTTTTTCGCAGGCAATGATCTCGCCAACCTGGAACTGCATTTTTCCAAAGTCCTCAAAAGTGATCTCTTCCTTCGGCTCAATGTCGATAACTTCCTCATCTGCTTTTGCTTCCTCAGCCGGTGCTTCTTCTGTTACCTGTGGATGAAGCTCTTCTACTTTTTTCATAACCTCTGCAAGATCCAGACGTGCGAACAGGATTTCCGGTTTGTCTGTTACTTTCAGGCCGTTCTCACGCAGACCGAAAGTTGCCAGATCATCAAAATCACGCTCTGTGCCGTTGATCTGAGCAAGGATTTTTGCAGATGTCTCAGGCAGGTAGCTCTTTAACAGCTCTGCTCCGATGTTGATGCTCTCTACCAGGTTGTAGAGGACTTCTGCCAGACGATCCTGTTTTGCCTCATCTTTTGCAAGTGCCCAAGGCATAGTCTCGTCGATATATTTATTACATCTCTTGAATAAGGTAAATACTTCTGAAATTGCGTCTGCAACACGCAGCTGATCCATTTTTGCAACTACTTTGTCGCGGGTTCCTGTTACAACTGCTTTGAGGTCAGCATCAACGTCTTCCTCAAAACCTGTTTTGTTTACCACACCGCCAAAATATTTGTTGCTCATGGAGATGGTACGGTTTACAAGGTTTCCAAGGGTATTTGCAAGGTCAGAGTTTACACGTTCCACCATCAGTTCCCATGAAATGGTTCCGTCGTTTTCAAACGGCATCTCATGAAGTACGAAGTAACGAACTGCATCTACGCCGAAGAAATCTACCAGCTCATCTGCATACAGTACGTTTCCTTTGGATTTACTCATTTTTCCATCGCCCTGAAGCAGCCACGGATGACCAAATACCTGTTTCGGTAACGGAAGATCCAGTGCCATCAGGAAGATCGGCCAGTAAATGGTATGGAAACGGATGATATCTTTACCGATCAGATGAAGGTCTGCCGGCCAGTTTTTCTTGAACAGGTCAGAAGAATTGCCATCTGCATCGTAACCGATTTTTGTGATATAGTTTGTCAGCGCATCCAGCCATACATAAACAACATGCTTCGGATCAAAATCTACCGGAATACCCCAGCTGAAGGATGTTCTGGATACACACAGATCCTGCAGACCCGGAAGCAGGAAGTTGTT
>CAVKTR010000013.1:0-49178 GCA_963659325.1 Dysosmobacter segnis | reverse complement strand
AGAGCAGCTGATTTGTAATCAGCAGGTTATCGGTTCGAGTCCGATCATCGGCTTTACATTAGGCATAGAAATTTAATTTTTGTGAATAATGTTATGGGTGGATTCCCGAGTGGCCAAAGGGGACAGACTGTAAATCTGCTGGCGATGCCTTCGAAGGTTCGAATCCTTCTCCGCCCATTAGGAGTAAGAATTAGAAATCTGCTTTGAGAAACCAAAACGGTTCGAATCCTTCTCCGCCCATTAGGAGTAAGAATTAGAAATCTGCTTTGAGAAACCAAAACGGTTCGAATCCTTCTCCGCCCATTAAGCTTTTTAAAATTTAATAAAAGCGCTAACTAATATCGCGGGATGGAGCAGTCTGGAAGCTCGTCGGGCTCATAACCCGAAGGTCGTAGGTTCAAATCCTACTCCCGCAACTCAATGCCCAGTTAGCTCAGTTGGTAGAGCAGAGGACTGAAAATCCTCGTGTCTCTGGTTCGATTCCGGAACTGGGCATTAAAAACAAAATTTCATATGGGTGTGTAGCTCAGTTGGTAGAGCACTTGACTTTTAATCAAGTTGTCCCGGGTTCGAACCCCGGCACGCTCACTCTCAAGAAATACGAAAGTATTTCTTTTTTTGTGTTGAAATTTAAATAAATAACATTAAAAAATATAATGAAAAAGTTTGAGTTAAAGTTTAATATAAAATTAGTTAATACTTGTGAATACAGAGAATATATTCTATAATACACGTATGTAGGTGTGAGTGTGGTCGACGAGAAAAAGCATTATATGTTATGAAACGGAAATAATTTTAAGCAAATATATAAATTTATTGGACAGAGCCACGTATTATGCGTGGCCTTTTATGACATATTGAGATACGAAAGAATATACAATACAAAATTGCAACAGGAGGAAGAGGATGACAATCAGAGAGTGTTATGAGAAGATGGGCGGAGATTTTGATGACGTAATGCAGCGTCTTGGAAGCGAAAGCTTTATTCAGCGGTTTGCAGTACGTTTTTTAGATGATACAAGTTTTCAGATGATCAAAGATGGAATCGCAAATGGAGATGCGGAACTGGCTTTTCGTGGAGCCCATACGTTGAAAGGTGTATGCTCGAATCTTGGCTTTACACAATTATGCGAGGTAAGTTCAGAACTGACTGAAATTCTTCGCGGCAGGGAATTGAAGGGATACGAAGCGGTATTTGCAGAAGTTGAAAAGCAGTATCAGATTACTGTGGATGCAATTAAACATTTGAATGAGTAGAAAAATAATCAGGGGTAAAATATGAACTCAGAGATAAAAATGACAATGGAGCAGGCACAGCAGGAAATGGAGCTGTTTCGCCGTCTTTTCAGCGAAGTGCGTCTGTTGAGTGCGGATGATCTGGGACTGAAACCAGGAGATGATGGGAAGGGATGGCAGGTAATAAAAGTCTGCCATTGTAAAATCTGCCTGGGACAGGAAAATTCCGAGGAAGAATGTATTACAAGAAAGGTTTTTCAGGAGAAAACTCAGAAAACAAAATTTGAATACATCGGTGAGGATCTGTATGAGATCATTGTAAAATATGTAATGGTAGATGAGGCTCCTTATGTAATGGAACTGGTGCGCCATGTGGATACAGATGTGGTGTTGGGAAAAGTACAGCATGAGACGGAAAAAGCAAACATGACAGAATTTTATAATATGTTGTATACCGATGCACTTTCACAAGCCTATAACCGGAGATATTTTGAGGATAGGATCCGCAAGAAAGAAGTAACTGCAGGTATTGCCATGATTGATCTGGATGATTTTAAGATGAGCAATGATACCTATGGACATGAGATTGGAGACAAAATCCTTCGGGCGGTTGTCTCTACAATAAAAAATGTAATACGGACGACAGATGCACTTATCCGTTACGGCGGAGATGAATTCCTACTGGTAATTCCGAATATTTCCCAGAAGATGTTTGAACAGAAGCTGAACGAGATTTTGTATCATATTCGTCTGGTACAGATCCCTGAGAGTAAAAATATGTATCTTTCTGTCAGCATCGGAGCAGTTATGGCAAAAAAACAGCGCGTGGAAGATGCCATGAAGAAAGCAGACCGGCTGATGTATGAGGCGAAACGGACGAAGAATACCATTGTCACTGAGTGGGGAATAATCGCTGAGAAGAAAGAGTTACAGCAGTACGGTGGCAAACATCAGCGCCAGTGTATCCTGATCGTTGATGATTCTGAAATGAACCGTGCAATCCTGTATGAAATGCTTTGCAATGATTATGACATTCTGGAGGCGGAGAGCGGAGAAATCTGTATCCGTATGCTGGAAGAATATGGCAGGGATATTTCTTTGTTGCTGCTTGATATTGTTATGCCTGGAATGAATGGTTTTGATGTCCTGGAGCAGATGAACCGAAGAAAATGGATTGAGTCAATACCGGTTATTATGATTTCGAGTGAGCATTCTGATTTTTATATACGAAATGCGTATGACATGGGGGTGTCGGATTACATCAGCCGCCCGTTTGATATGAAAGTTGTACGTCGTCGTGTGAATAATACCATTAAGTTGTATGCAAAGCAGAGACGGCTGACGACGATCCTGACAGAGCAGATGAAATCAAAAGAGGAAAGCCGCAAAATCATGATTGCGATCTTAAGCCAGATCGTTGAGTTCCGTAATGGTGAAAGTGGTCTGCACGTTACGCATGTAAACGCATTGGTTAAAATGCTGATTGAACGTCTGCGCCAGATAACGGATCAGTACGATATTTCCTGGGTAAAGCAGGATCTGATCGTTATGGCATCTTCTCTGCATGATATCGGAAAGATTGGTATTGATGACAAGATTTTAAATAAAAAAGGAAAACTGACAAGAGAAGAGTACGAAATTATGAAAACGCACACGTTGATCGGTGCGTCAATCCTGGAAAATCTGGAAGAATATCAGCAGGAACCGCTGGTACAGACGGCTTATGATATCTGCCGCTGGCATCATGAGCGGTATGATGGAAACGGATATCCGGACGGATTGAAAGGAGAAGAAATTCCGATATCTGCGCAGGTCGTATCAATTGCGGATGTATATGATGCGCTTGCAAGCAAACGTGTATACAAGGAAAAATATAGTTATGATAAAACCCTGGAGATGATTCTGGGAGGAGAGTGTGGTGTGTTTAATCCGATTCTGCTGCAGTGCCTGAAGGATATTCATGCCGAAATCCCGGATAAAATCTATCGGGGGGGGGGTAAAAATATAATATGGTAGCAGCAAGTCAGGAGGAGATAGATTGTGGGAACTGGAATCGTTGGGATGCTGACGGTGCTCGGCGAACATTTCTGGCTGGTATTGATCGCCTGTATGGAAGTGATAGCAGCATTGATTCTTTCAGGATACATATCAGGAAGGAAACGAAAAAATGAGGATCAGCGGAGAATGACAGAAGTGCCGGGAGCTGAACGGAATTTTCTGAAAGCCTGCAATGAGTGGAGAGATGAAGTCTGTCTGATGGTTCGAAGGGAAGATATGCTTCCGGTTTATATGACAGATGGATTTATGGAACTGACAGGCGCTGATTTGAAAACACTGCAGGATGATATGTGCAACATAGCGCGAAATATGTCAGATGCGGAGGATAAGAAAAGGATCTGGAAAAAATATCATCAATGGGATGGAAAGACACCATTTAGTGAAACTGTAAAATGGCAGAATGAAAAGTGGTATCAGATGACGGTCCGGCGTACAGCGGATGGCGTATATGATGTGTTGTCTGTATATGAGACAACGCGGCTGCAGGAACAGATAGAGAACTATGAAAAACGGCTGGAAGCAGCAGAAGAAGCAAGTCAGTCAAAAACCAGCTTTTTGTATCGGATGTCTCATGAGATCCGCACCCCGATGAATGGTATTATGGGTATGATCCGTCTGGCAAAGGAAAAGCTGGAGCCACAGGCGGCATCTGTGCAATATCTGGATAAGACGGAAGAACTGGCAGAGCATTTGCTGGATCTGATCAATGATATTCTGGATATGTCCCGCATTGAGGCCGGTAAGGTTGAACTTGAGAATAAACCGTTCAGCCTGAAAGCGATGGGACAGCGTCTGTATGATATGTTTGCGAAAAACCTTGAGGCCAGAAACATTCATTATGCAGTGAATTTTGAAGATGTTACAGTTGATTATGTGGTCGGAGATAAACTGAGGCTGGATCAGGTCGTGATCAATTTTCTTTCAAATGCAGTAAAATTTACAACAAAAGGTGAGATCGTTGTTACATTCCGCCAGATGATGCTGCATGATGGAGTGGCTGACCTGATGATCAGTGTCCGGGATACCGGAATCGGCATGGATCCGGAAAATGTGCAGCGGATTTTCCGACCGTTTGAACAGGAGCACTCTGATACTGTGAAAAAATACGGAGGAACGGGTCTGGGGATGACGATCACAGATCAGATCGTGAAACTGATGGGCGGTGACCTCGTTATCCATACATTTCCTGGTAAGGGATCGGATTTTTCAATTTTTTTGCAACTTCCGGTTGCGGATGTGGTACTTGTTGCTGAACAGGAAAAGGAAAGTAGAATCCCGGAAGTCTCAGAAAGTGAAAGTGATGACTCTGTATTTTCCGGAAGAAGAATCCTGGTGGCAGAGGATAATGAGATCAATGCCATGGTGGCAGAAGAGATTCTCGGAAGTATGGGTGCACAGGTAGAGCTTGCGGAAAATGGTCAGAGGGCAGTGCAAATGTTTGAGGAAAAACCACAGGATTATTATGATTTCATTTTGATGGATATACAGATGCCGGTTATGAATGGACGTGAGGCAACAGAAGCAATCCGCCTGCTGGAACGTCCGGATGCGCAGATGATACCGATTTTTGGACTCTCGGCAGATGCATTTGTGGAAGATGAAAGAAAGTCCATTGCATGTGGTATGAATGGACATTATGCGAAACCGATCGATTTTGACGCTTTGCAGCGAAATATAGGAGCCTTTTTGTTTGATAAGAAATCACACTGAATTTCCTGTTGAACAAAAGTATTTTTGGAAGCTATGCACACTGAAAAGAAATGGGTATAACAGATGAAAAACAGGAAAAAGAAAGCCGGTATGGCCGTTGCTGCCATATCAGTGATCACGGCAGGTGCGGTGACCGCTGCGACTGCGTATCAGAACGGATTGAACTTCGAACCGAAGGATTCAGACCGAAAACTTCAGAATAATCAGGTTGTTTTTTCGGATGATCAGGATCAGGTGGAACATACCAGTGACGATGATGGAGATGACAGTGAACTCTGGGAGAAAAATCAGGATGATGATGCGAATGATGATATAGAAGATGCAGATAAGTCAGATTATCTGTTTCAGCAGAATTCCCAGACATCGCATACGCAGACGCTTACTGTGAGTGCGACAGATAATGTGAACAGATATTCAGGGCAGTCTGTCGTGACACAGAATGGAGTCAGTGGAACGGGAAGTTCAGTTGGAGAAACCTATCATCTGACCGATGATGTGACAAACGCAGATCTGATCATTAATGGAAATGGTCAGACAGTGGCTCAGAATGGAGCTGGCAATCATACGGAAAGTGAAAATGGAACCGGTGAAGAGGATCAGAAGAACACAAATGGCAATGATGATGCTTCCGGTTCAGATTCAAAACTGTCAGATGATAATGACGATACTGCAGATAATAATACTTCAGATGATAGTAAAAATAATTCGGATAGTAGCAGCGCTGATTCTTCTGCCAGGAGACCTTCTGCTACGGCAAAAGATCCGGAGATTAAGAAAGAATGGATTCGTAATGATGGAATTACAAACAATCCATTTCCGGAGACAGGTATTTCCGATATTACTACGGATGAAGAGGGAGACAGCCAGAATGTGATCATCGTGCAAAAATGGGAAGCGGAAGTGGTTGGCCTTTACAGAGGGCAGACTATTGACCAGACAATGATCTATAATTCACTGGAAACCTATGTATATGCAAATGATGGACAGTGTCGGTATCTCTGGGGGGAGAATGCTCTGAACGAGTTTGTGCGTATTGATGCTGTATCCTTTGATGGCGGTGTGACCTGGAAGAGCAGCTTCCCGGTGACAATTCCAAAGACGGTAGATGAAGATACGATGCTCATCAGGGTTGCCTACCGCCTGGCAAAGGACCGGGAGTGGGTGGAACGACAGGTTCCCTATGAGGTAAAAGCTAATCGTATTTTTGTACTTTCCAAAGAGATTGAAGAAGAAAATACAGTCATCGATGAGGATACGATCCTGAACTATGATCAGAATCCGGATGAGGGTTCTATTGTAAACCTGTTTGGCATTCAGCAGCGTTATCTGGGAGATGAGCCGTTGACTGAACTGTTTCCGGGCTGGATGGAAGACGGTAAACTTGTTCCATGGTTTTACAGGGCAACGGAAGGACGTCATATTCTTGAACCGGCAAGGAGCGTGCCATTGAGCAATAAGTATACGGTCCAGCTTAAGGATTTCTGGATGACAGATGATTATCAGGTGGATATTACAACGGGTGACAATCTTGTGTATCTTCAGACATTGACGAATTTTACGGACAAGGCAGTTACCCGGATGACGGGTGGAACAATATTTGAACGGATCCGGTATAATGAACTTATTGTGCCGGAATATGTCCAGGCGGTGTCTATTGACGAATCAGCAGATCTGCAAATTGATTATCTGAAAATCCCGGATACGGTACTGTATCTGGATGACAGCAGTGCCGGGCTGCGTGTGGAACGAGGATATCTGGTAGATGAGGACAATCCGGTTTATCTGTCAACAGATGAAGGCATGCTGATGAACAAAAATGCTACGGAAATTCTTGGCATCCCTTATGAACTGGAAAAACTGATAATACCGGAAACGATCACAAAGGCAAATCTGAACGAAGATAACCAGATTTCTGAGATTCAGATAGAGGCGGAGACATTGGAGTCGGTACCGGAACTTAACTATAAAAATATCAAAAATTGTAAATTGGTAGTTCCGGAATCCTATATGGAGGATTTCCTGCAGCAGAATAATGCCCAGATCCGGCAGAAAAGTGGAAACTGCGTGGCATCTGCGGATGATCCGGATGTTACCTATACGATGAAAAATGGTATTATATTGAGCAACAGCGGAGCTGTGCGGCGGATCGTTTCATCGAATAATACATCTGTCATATTGCCGAATGCTGCCTGCCAGGTAGAAAAAGGTGCTTTTTCGCGGGGAGCAGGCATTGAAACACTCATCCTTCCGAAAAATGGAAACAGCGTGCACCTGAAAGAGGGAAGCCTGAGGGACAGTGAAGTGACAGAAATTTTATGTTACTCTCAGAAACAGTACGATACTGTCAAAGCGGAACTGAGCCGTTCCGGAACAGATAAAAATGTATCGGTAGAGCTGTTACATGAATCCGCGGAAGGTTATTATTACAGAGTTTCGGATACGGATACTACCCTGCTGGGAGTTCCGGAAGATATTACATCGTTTGACGGTGTCGTCACCGGCGAAGATGGAAGTTTGATTGAAATCAGCACAATTGCGGAACAGGCATTTGCAGACTGTGAACATCTGGAATGGGTGACACTCCCGGAAAGTGTAAAAAAGATCGGTTACAGAGCATTTGAAGATTGTACGGAATTACAGGGTATTCTGATCAATGCCACAGACTCCATCACGATTGGAAATGAAGCGTTTGACGGATGCGACAGCCTTCGTTTTGTAGCTTCCAATGCGAAGGAAGGTATCATGGAAGATGCTTATGCACCGCTGTTGCAGGACAAGTATAGTCAGTTTTCGGAAATGGGTTATTTTTATATCCCGACAGACTATACCGGATATTTTGATGGATGTACCTTTTTTACGCCGGTATCGGGTGTTGTGTCCTACGATATCGTAGAAATCGGTGGATCGGGCAGGATGCTGTATGGATTGGATGAACAGGGAACACCGTGGCTTGGACTGCGTTCCGGTGGAAATGTGGAAGATGAGGTAGTATTGCCGGAAAGCACCACAGAGTTGTTCAGCTATGCGTTGGCGGATACGGAATGTCCGTCTGGAAGTTATACGGTAAACTGGGATGAATTGCGGATGCTGAACTGGCTGGATTCCGGGGTATTTTGCAATTCGGATCTTGGCGGCAGTATTACACTGGGAAATGACTATTTTCTGTATGAAGCTGCTTTTTCCGGCTGCAGGTCAATCACTGAGGTCAGCCTGGGTGATAATACTTACCTGGGAGCAAATGTATTCAATGATTGCAGCAGTCTGGTGAAAGTGACGCTGGGAGAGATTTTTGGCAGTTCATCAATCTGCTATGGATTATTTACCGGATGCGATAATCTGCGAGATCTGTATTTCACATCTGAGACACCACCGGAACTGATGAGTTATGAGTCGATCAGATTTTTGTTTAACGGTAACTGGACAGAAGAGGAAGAAGTTGAGAAGATTAAGATTCACGTACCGGAGGGGGCCAAAATGGCCTATGTACGTGGCTGGCGTTTTGAATTTGCGGGATATCGTGATTCATCGGATCAATCTGCTTATGAAAAAATGTGGGAAGATATCCGCATGGAACATATGAACTGGGAAACATGGGAGTTCCCGTCAGATGAAGAAGTAGATGCTTATGTGGCAGAAGCCCTTGCAGCAGCGGAGAACCGTGTGCGTAATCTGCTGGGAATGGAAGAGGTGACAGCACCGTCCGAGTGGTATACGTACTATATAGATTCATACGGAATCATAACGCTGACAGGTGTGCCATCTGACTGTAAGGAAGTAACGCTTGATGCGGAGACACTGGGACTTCCGCAAGACTGGTATCTGGACAATATCGGAACGCGCGCTTTCTCCAGAACAAAAAATCTGCAGAAAGTGACCATCCCCAATGGTCTGGCGGCTATCTACAGCGATGCCTTTGCAGGTGTGGAGAGTGAAGATGTTACACTTGTATTTGAGGGCTGGGCGCCGGATCTGTTCCGGAGTGATGATGACATCCTGAATGGAGTACCTTTTTCCTTTGGAATTGAAGAAAGCCGTTTACATATTCAGGTGCCGGAAGGCCTGGAAGATTTTTATATTGAAATGTGGCAGTACATTTTTGCCGGATATGATACTGCCGAGGATATGTGGAATGCGATTGAGGCGGAGCTGACAGAACAGAATGGAGCAGAACCGGAGATTTCAGAGATTCTGGATGAGATGAACCGGCAATTAAATATATCTCAGAATCGTATCCGGGCCATGATGGGGCTGGATCCGGTGGATGATGATTCCACAGATACATCAGATGACAGTGGTGATGACAACGTCTGGGATATTCCGGATGATAGTGGCGATGACAATGGCGATGACAATATCTGGGATATTTTGGATGAGAGTGAAGATGACGCTGTCTGGGATACTGCGGATGATGGTCGGGACGAGAATATCTGGGATATAAAGGACGTCAGTGGAGATAAAAAAGAAGCAGATAAGACAGTCCCGGAAGAGGAGGATACACAGGAATGATCGTTGAACAGTCAAAACAGATCGTAGAGGAGATCAGTAAGGCTTTTATCGGAAACACAAAGATCATCGAAAAAGTACTTATGACAATCTATGCGGGAGGACATGTATTGCTGGAGGATGCGCCGGGTGTCGGAAAAACCACACTTGCGCTGGCATTTTCCAGGGTTCTGGGACTCAGTAATAAACGTATTCAGTTTACGCCGGATACACTGCCGTCGGATATTACCGGTTTTACTATGTTTAACCGTCAGACAAATGAATTTGAATACCGGGAAGGAGCTGCCAGCTGCCAGCTTCTTCTGGCGGATGAGATTAACCGAACTTCACCGAAGACGCAGTCAGCGTTGCTGGAGGTAATGGAGGAAAACAGCATCAGTATTGATGGTGAGACACATATGCTGCCACTTCCTTTTGTATGTATTGCTACACAGAATCCGCTGGGATTTTCCGGAACACAGGCATTGCCAGAATCCCAGTTAGACCGTTTTATGGTATGTCTGTCCATTGGATATCCAACCATGGAAAGCCAGATGCAGATCATTAATGCGCAGCGTTATCACAATCCGCTGCTAGACATCAAACCGGTGACGGATGCGAAAAATGTGCTGGAAGTACAGAATTATCTGTCTTCTGTAGAGTTAAAAGATAGTGTACTCCGCTATGCGATCCGTCTGTGCGAGGAGACGAGACGGCATCCGTTGATCGAACTTGGTATCTCACCGCGAGGTGTTTCTGCTCTTGTAAAAATGGCCCGGGCCAATGCATTGATCCGTGAACGCAATTATGTAATCCCGGAAGATGTACAGAGCGTATTCTGTGATGTATGTGCCCATCGTCTGGTGCTGCGTCCTCAGGCACAGGTGGAAGGTGTCCTTGCAAGGGATTTACTGCGGGAGATCATGATGAAACTCAGACCGGAGACGGAGGAGTAAGAGAATGAATAAAAACAGGATTGGCTACATGATATTGCTGGCCTGTCTGGCCGTATTTGTATTTCTGTACAGCAATCCGTTTCTTTTGTTTTTGCTGATCGTGCAGGTGGCTCTGATGCTTTGTATGGCGATTTTGTGTCGTGTGGATGCAAAAAATCTGCAGGTGGATATGAAGATTCCGCCGGGAGCACAGGAGGGCAGAAAGCTGAAACTTCAGGTGAATATGAACTCCGGGTATCCGCTGTATGTGGCGCGCAGCATTCTGGTAGGGCTTGATATAGAATATACAATGTTTGGTTATACGGAACGCAAATACTATTTTACGTATATTTCCGCACAGCCAAAGGAAGTTATGATTGAACTCCCGATGGAATATTGCGGTGAAATGAGGATTCATTGTGCAAAAATCCTGCTTCAGGATCTGCTGAGGCTGTTCCACAGAAAGATAAAAGCATTTGATCCGGTGGAAACGGTTGTTTATCCGCGTGGAGTAAATGTAATGGTAGAAATGTCCCGGGCCACCATTGGTGAGCCGAGAGAAGAGGGGCGTATGCAGAACCGGAAAGGAAATGACCCAAGTGAGATGTTTGATATCCGGGAATATATTCCGGGAGATGATATCCGGTCCATTCACTGGAAGCTGTCCGGCAAAACGGATCAGCTGATTCTGCGTGAATCTAGTGAGCCATCGCATTATGATGTGGTGCTTTTGCCGGATTTTGGACAGAAAGCCAAAGATGCGCAGGTTTCGAAAGATGAGATCAACACAGCAGTTGCGTTTTGCGCAGCGATCGGGGAACAGCTGCTTCGTCTCGGATGTGCATTTTGTATGGCAGTACCTGCTGCGCAGGGACTGCGTCTCTGTGAAGTGAGAGACCGGCGGGACTTCAGGCAGATGATGATACAGTGGCTTGGAAGCCCGATTCCGGAGCAGAGTGGTCAGGGATTGCAATATTTTATGGTGGAACATATGGAACAGCAGTTTACCAGATTACTGGTTTTGTCAGCGGGGGCATATCAGCAGAATATGAATATGCTGAACGGACAGATCGGAAGTACCGTGGTCAGTATCAGGGGCGATTTACAGACATTGGCTACCAGCGTGAATGGAAATTGCGAGATGATTGAAATTCCGATTGCAAAAAGAGAGGAATTATACCGGATTAGTTGTTAAGGATTCTAAATTACTATGAAACATGAGAAGAAACAATTTACCGTAGAGGAAATCAGACCGGAGAGCAGTGGCGGATGGTATGTTGCCATCGGATGGAACCTGCTTTTGAGTTTTTGCCTGTTTTCTGGCAGTTTTTGCGTGTTCTGGCGGCAGTGGACGGATGCGCAGCCGGCATGGTGGCTCGTACTGCTTTTGGCTATTGTCACGTTGATCTGCTGTATATTAAAAAAACGTAAAAGACAGCGGGTCTGGCCCGGAGTGCTTTATGGGGTGGCACCGTGGATTCTGATGCTGCTCCTGACAGGATTCCGTGGCTACCGGGATGGTGGAAAAGCATGGGTAAATATGATACTGATGCACTGGAATGAACGGAATGAGGGTGGTGTGGCACTGCTTCGGATTTCGGAAGAAGCGGTATCCGTGCAGGCGTTTACCCTTTTGCTGACAGTACTTCTGGTACAGCTGTGCTGGTGGCTGATCAGTGGACGGCGCGTGACAGGAGGTATTGTATTTGCATTGGGCTGGATTTTACTTGCATTGGAGACAGGTGTGTTTCAACCGTATATGGGACTGTTTCTTCTGGCCGGTCTGATCGGTATATTTCTGGCGAACCGCGCCGGGTATGTTACGATCCGGAATCTGTATTGTTTCCTGGTTGTAGCCGGTGTGATGACAGCAGGTATTTTTATGGTTTCGCAGGAGGAAATGCAGTCAGTAACGCAGATCCGTCAGCAGGGAAAAGAGCAGATCCATACCTGGCGTTATGGTGTGGATGTGCTTCCAGAAGGTGATCTCGGACAGGCGGCCATGCTGCATCAGAGCACAGGCGAAATGCTTCAGGTCTGGACAGAGCAGCAGAAGATGCTTTATCTGAGAGGCTTCGTGGGAGAAGTTTATCAGGACGGCACATGGCATGAATTGCTGGCAGTGTCTTATGGCGATGACAATACAGGAATGCTGAGATGGTTAAAGCAGCAGGGATTTGATCCACTGATGCAGGTTGCAAAATATTACAGCCTGAGTTCACAGGCGGATCAGCCGGAGACAAACCATGTGCAGATTTCAGTGAAAGATGCCAGCAGATATTACTTGTATACACCGATTTCCGTACAAGATGTATCGGGAGTCAGGGTTAAGGAAAAAAGAGCAGCAAGACTGGCTGGCTCCGGGCTGAGAGGTGCAGTTTCTTATTCGGAGACAGAGGTATCCGGTTCCCGCCCGGCAGAGCTGACCGTGGCAGCAGACTGGGTGGAAAATCCGGAAACGGAAGAACAGCAGCAGTATTGCAAGGCAGAGGCTGTATACAGGGATTTTGTATATGAAAATTATACGCAGACAGAGAAAGAGACCGCTGATCTGATGCAGGAACTGTTCTGGAAAGATTATACACCGGAAAGTGATGGCATTTACAGTGCTCTGACACAGGTGCGGACGGTTCTGAAAGAGCAGGTGCAGTATGTGGAAGAACCGGAGGTGGCACCGGAAGGACAGGATCCGATCGCATGGTTTCTGACGGAATCCAGACAGGGAAACGCAGTGCTGTATGCGTCAGCTGCAACAGAGGCCCTGCGCGTTTACGGTATTCCGGCACGTTACGTGGAAGGATATTTTATTTCTGAGGAAGAGGCTGCACTGGCAGCGAACGAAAAAATATCCGTATCCGGGAAAAATGCGCATGCCTGGGTGGAAGTATATTTTGACGGTATTGGCTGGCTGCCGGTGGATGTGACTCCGGGATATTATTTTGATGCGGTATCATTGCAGCAGATGGTCAGCATGCCGGATGTAGTACAGAAAAATGTGGCATTGACAGATTCCGGATATGATACCAATATTGTCAGCAGTTCTGATAAGCAGAATCAGAATGCATCGGATATGGTGGAAAAAGCGTTAAACGTTGCGGCAATCTGTCTTGGAATTGTCGGACTGCTGGTCATTTTGCTGACGATCATTTTCCTGATCGCAGAAATTTTACGTATAGCAGCGGCACGTATGTGGAAGCAATATGTGAAAGGAATTTCCGACAGGGAACGTATTGTATGCAAAAGAAAAAAACTGTTCCATCTGCTTGGAATTTACGGGATTGATGCAAGCCTCGGCTGGAATACGGAAGAGACAGATCGTCAGATCACAGAAGCTTTTGATGCTGTCAATCCGGGAGAATACGGGCGTGTCTGCGCATTGCTGGAAAAAGCAGAATATGGAGGCCAGGAGCTTCCGGGATATGAGGAACGTACAATCGAAGCATTTATAGCCAGGATCCGCCGTGCAGAGAAGACCGGTGGATGGAAAATACGTGTGCGTCTTCGTTATGAAGCACTGTATGATTGGAAGCACTTCAGAAAACAGGGGAGATAGCAAAAACAGATTCATAGATTTGCAGGGATGCACAAAAGAATATGTCATGCATTGCATGACGTGCATCTCGCAGCAGGAATGAGAAGTGCTTATGGAATAAAATGCAAGAGAATAATTTTGAAACAATATAAATTAACAGATAATTCAAAATAATCTAGAAAATATACAGAAAAAGTATTGACAAAAAGCTTAAAGTGCAATACAATGAGGACAACAAAAGAAGAGAAACAAAATAAAAATCTTCTTTCGTTAAATAACAGCAGGAGGTCAGTCCAATGGAGTAAGCGAGATAAAAATCTCTTTTGACAGAGTTTATCATTATAAAACAAAAAGTTGAAGGAGGACAAGTCCATTGAGAGGTAGAGATCCATAGTTGAGACAAAAAAGAGAATATAGAAAAGGAGGTTATACAGTGAAACTTCGATTTAACAGGTGAGAGAGCTATCTGATGACGAGAAAGTCGGATAGCTCTTTTTTTGTTTGATAGAAAATCACGATGAAGTTCCTATCAAATAAAAGCACTTCTGTATATGACGTAGTATAATGCATAGAACAAACATATCAAAAACTAAAAAAGTGTCCTTTTATTCGAAAAAAATCTCCTTTTGATGAAGACCTGTTTTTGACATAATAAGCATGGATAGTTATGCAGAACATGCAGGTGAGTTTATCAAAAGAGAGGAGATCGTATGAACAGAAATTCGAAATTGTTACGGAAATCTTTGGCCGTAGCAGGGGCAGTAACTCTTTCCTTATCCATGTGCAGTCCGGTATTTGCTGCAGACGCAGCAGGCGCGGCTGATAAAGGGGAATTAAAAATCACGAGTGTTACTTATGGAAATAGTGATACATCCACTGGAAAGGCATCTACCGTACAGTCTGTTACGTATACACTGAATGGAAAAGAGTATACAAAAACAGCGGCAGATGGGAATGTGCTGACGCTTGTAGTGGATGGCGCACAGGAAGAAATTTCTGAGGGGTCAAGTTATACGGTGGCAGACAGTGAGTCTGTAACTGTAAAAGAAACTAAGGTATACAAGTCCGGTAAAGGCTGTCCTCCATGGGATATGATGAAACCGAATGCAAAGTGGGCTCAATATAATTTCCGTCAGGCACTGCTTGTAAATGATGGAAAAATTGTAGATGATGCATCTGTAACAGAGGCAATTACCGGTGGAAGTTATGATGCTTCCAAAGCAGATGGTGTAACTGTAACATCTAACGGTTCGCACTTCAATGGCATTTACTTAACAGGAAATACAAAATACAGTATCAATAAATCCACATTGAAAGCAGTCGGAGACGGCGGAGATGACTTCTCTGGATGGGGAGCTGCTGTAATGGCTGATGGAACAACCAGCGTAGATATCAACGATACATACATTGACACAGCAGGAACAATCCGTACCGCAGTCTGGGTTGGTGATCAGTCCAAGACAACTGTAAATAATTCTGTTATTTATGCACAGGAAACGAAAGATGATTATCAGACTTACAGCAATCTGGTAGCTTCCATGATGAAACGTGTACCGTTTGCACTCGGCATGGAAGGAACAATCCGTGCTACAAACGTGCTGGGGGCTGGTCAGGCTATTTACAATGACAGTATGATCGTTTCTACCGGCTGGGGAGCACTTTCTACAGACTCAGGAACAGCTTATTCCAAGACTGGTACATACGCATTGACAGTTAAGGACTCTGTTTCCGGTATCGGAACGGTAGAAGTTGCGCAGGCTGCAAAGAAATATACAGCAACAAAAGAAGTAAACGGTGTAACATACGGATTTACGGTAGGTGGATCCGGTTACGTAACATATGCAGACTCTGGTGTATGGAACAAATACAGCAATGTAAAATTCTATTCTCCGGATTATGTACAGATTCTGGCATCTGGCGAGGCAAGTTCCGAGTATGAAAATTCCTATATGTACTCTGATCGTATCGCATTTATGACACAGCAGGCTGGCGGCGGTACACTGACATTGAAAGACAGCACAGTAGATACCACAGACGCTCTGATGCAGATTAAATCAGGTGCAGCAAATACAGGTTACAGTCATTTGGTTGTAGATGGAACCAAAGTTAACTTTGCAGATGGTGAAGACGCATCCAAACGTACAGAAGATGGTATTCTGGTTGAACTTGTTGAATCTGATGATGCAGGAAATCCAGGTGTGACTTCATACACGATCAATGATAACGGCGAGAATGCAGAAGCGACAGGAAGTGAAATTACAGATTCCACAGCAGAGTTCAAAAATGGCACCTATACCGGTGATATCTGGAATAGTATTTATAACAACAGACAGGCACTGGATGTGTCTCTGGAAAATGCAAAACTGGAAGGAACGGTTTCTTCTTCTGTAGCAGTTCATGTAGATCCTGATACAGGTGAAAAAGTAGAAAATGGAACTGTTCTGTATGCATATACAGGATCTGAAAAAGAAGATACTGCAGATTATCTGGCAGAAAAAGGTGGAACAACCGGCGATTATAAGACAATTGGAAGCTTCTCTCATACAGCACACAAGACACTCAATAATCCGGTGAACCTGACTGTCGACGAGAAATCTGAATGGACTGTAACAGGCGATAGCTACCTGAATACTCTGAATCTGGCATCTACAAACTGCATCACGGCAGCTGAGCCAGAAACAGTTTATACGACCGCATTGACCGTAGGTGATGAAGCGTATGCATACGGAACCTATACATTTGAAAATGAAAACGTTACGGTTGTAGTAGAGGAAAGTGATGTTGTGATTCCTGATACAGGTATTGCGGCAGAGGGTCAGACATTCAATAATGTAGGATATACCTTCTATGCAAAAAATGAGGATGGAACGAATAATTCCAAGGCAGTTGAGGTAAAGACACATAATGATCCGGCTGGTACAGTAAACTTCACTGTTGCCGTTGAGGAAGGTTATGAAATTGCGGATATCAAAGCAGTAAACGGAACAATTGAAAAGACAGATGATGGTTATGTACTGACTGCAACTGCAGAAAATCCGATGGATAAGGTTGAAGTTACGATTACAGTAAAAGCAGCATCAGAGGATGTTCAGATCGCAGATGGACTTGCAAATGAGCCGGCAGCAGATGGAAACTGGTATTATTACAAAGATGGTAAAGTTGCAACTGACGTTACAACTGTCATCAACAACAAAAACGGTTGGTGGTATGTAAAGAACGGCAAAGTTGATTTCAGCTACAACGGAATCAAAAACAACGAGAACGGCTGGTGGAAGATCGTTAATGGTAAAGTAGACTTCAGTTATACAGGCGTAACAAACAATGAAAACGGCTGGTGGTATGTAAAAGACGGTAAAGTTGACTTCGATTACAACGGAATCAAGAACAACCAGAATGGCTGGTGGAAGATCGTCAATGGTAAAGTAGACTTTGACTATACAGGAATTTCAAACAATGAAAACGGTTGGTGGAAGATCGTCAATGGTAAGGTAGACTTTACTTATACCGGAGTTTCCAACAATGAAAATGGCTGGTGGAGAGTTGAGAACGGCCAGGTAAACTTCAACTATAACGGACTCGCAAATAACGAGAACGGCTGGTGGAAGATTACCAATGGAAAAGTAGATTTTGATTACAATGGTGTTGAAACCAATGCAAACGGAACCTGGGTAGTGAAAAATGGAAAAGTAGATTTTTCTTACTCAGGAAAAGTAAAAGTGAACGGAAAAACATATCGTGTTGAAAATGGTAAGGTAAAAATGTAATCGTCATGCTTATATTTTTGCAATAAACAACCCTGAAAGCATAACATAATATCCTACGCAAAGAAGGAAGTGCTGCACATTTTGTGCAGTGCTTTCTTTTTTTGCCGTCAGACCATGATCGGCACAAACGTAAAAATTTTTACAAAAGATTTACTTTCTTTTTGCGAAATCCTGATAGTATGAAAAATCAAATGAGATTAAAGTAGATGTCGTAAGGCAGACAAAATGATTTGCCAATAACAAAAAAATAACACTATTCAGAATCAAACGCAGAGTTTTGAAAACTGCCCTGGTTTTGAGTAGGAGACAGGAAAAAGATTGATAATCGAAAAGGAGAGAATCGAAATGAAACTGAAAAAAATGATGGCACTTGTACTTTGCGCAGCAACAGTAGCAGGACTTGGACTTACAGGATGTGGAAGCAGCGACAACAGCACAACAACAGACAGCGCAGCAAAAGAGAGCAGCACAGGTTCTTCCTCCAGCTTCTCAGGAAATATCAGTGTATTATCCCGTGAGGATGGTTCCGGTACAAGAGGAGCATTTATCGAACTGTTCGGTATCGAGGAGAAAAACGCAGATGGCGAGAAAGAAGATATGACAACTGTAGACGCAACCATCACAAACAACACAGAGGTCATGATGTCTACGGTAGCCGGTAACGAATATGCAATTGGTTACTGCTCCCTTGGTTCATTAAATGATACCGTAAAAGCCCTGAAAGTAGATGGCGCAGAAGCAACGACAGAGAACGTAGCTGATGGTACATATAAAGTATCCAGACCGTTCAACATTGTTACAAAAGACAAAGTAAGTGATGTGGCTCAGGACTTCATCAACTACATCATGAGCGCTGACGGACAGCAGGTCATCGAAGATGACGGATACATTTCCGTAGCAGAAGGTGAAGCATTTACCTCCAGCGGAGCAAGCGGAAAAATTACAATCGACGGTTCTTCCAGTGTATCACCGGTTATGGAGAAACTGGTAGAGGCTTACAAGAAAGTTAACCCGAATGCAGAAATCGAGCAGCAGACAACTGATTCCACAACAGGTGTAACATCTGCGATCGACGGTAAATGTGACATCGGAATGGCTTCCCGTGACCTGAAAGAAGACGAGACAGGCGTAACAGCTACAAAGATCGCACTTGACGGTATTGCAGTAATCGTAAACAACGACAACCCGACAGATGAGATCAGCTCTGATATGGTAAAACAGATCTTCACAGGTGAAGTTACAAAATGGGATGATGTAAAATAATAAATGATCATGTATGCGTCACTACAGATTCCGGTCAAAAAGAATCCGTGTGGCGCATTCCCATAGGGAGAAGCAAAACATATGAAACGAAAAGAAAAAATATTTGAAATTATTTTTCTTCTTATTGCCTGTCTTTCCATCGTGGCAGTAGCCATGATCTGCATTTTCTTATTTGCGAACGGAATACCGGCGATGGGGAAAATTGGACTTGGAAAATTCCTTGGCGGACAGGTATGGAAGCCGGGAAATGATAAATACGGCATCTTTCCGATGATCATCGGAAGTCTGTACATTACAGGCGGTGCCATTGCGGTAGGTGTTCCGATTGGTATTTTTACCGCAGTTTTTCTTGCAAAATATTGTCCGAAAGGACTTTACAAAATCATGAAACCGGCGACAGAACTTCTGGCAGGAATTCCGTCCGTTGTATACGGATTCTTTGGCCTGATGGTGATCGTACCGGCAGTCCGTGCAATCTTTGGAACCGGACGTACTGACGGAATGAGTATTCTGACTGCGTCATTTTTACTTGGAATTATGATCCTGCCGACAATCATCGGCGTGACAGAGACATCTGTCCGGGCAGTGAATGACGCTTATTTTGAAGGCGCGCTTGCACTGGGCTGTACAAAAGAAGCAAGTATCTTCCGTTGTGTTATCCCGGCAGCAAAATCCGGAATTCTGGCAGGTGTGGTGCTTGGTATCGGCCGTGCCATCGGTGAGACTATGGCGGTCGTAATGATCGCAGGAAACCAGCCGCGTATGCCGCATGGAATTTTACAGGGTGTCCGTACCCTGACGACAAACGTTGTACTTGAGATGGGCTACGCAAGCGGACTTCACAGAGAAGCACTCATCGCAACCGGTGTGGTACTGTTTGTATTTATCCTGATCATTAACCTGGCTTTCAGCATTGTCAAAGGGAAAGGAGAGAAGGAATAATGAAAAATACAAAGAAAAAAATTTATGCCGGCTCTCTGATCCTGAAAATCCTGATCATTCTGGCAGCTGTTTTTACGATCCTGATGCTTGGCTATCTGATCGTGTACATTCTGGCAAAGGGAATCCCGCATCTGACACCATCACTGTTTTCCCTGCATTATGACAGTGATAACGTATCAATGCTTCCATCTATCATCAATACGTTGATCATGATCGGTGTGGCATTGCTGATCGCGGTTCCGGTCGGTGTATTTTCTGCGGTATATCTGACAGAATATGCAAAAAAAGGAAATAAATTAGTAAAGATCATAAGGACTACCGCGGAGACTCTGACAGGTATTCCATCTATCGTATATGGTTTGTTCGGTATGCTGTTCTTTGTAAGTGCATGCCATATGTCCTACTCTCTGATGGCAGGTATTTTGACAGTGGCGATCATGGTTCTGCCGACTGTTCTGAGAACCACAGAGGAAGCACTTTTAGCAGTGCCGGACAGCTTCCGTGAAGGAAGTTTCGGACTGGGCGCAGGCAAACTCCGCACGGTATTCAGGATCGTGCTTCCTAGCGCCATTCCTGGTATCCTCTCCGGTGTCATTCTTTCCACCGGACGAATCGCCGGTGAGACAGCAGCACTGATCTATACTGCAGGAACGATGGCCACTTTACCAAAGAACCTGCTTTCATCCGGACGTACACTGGCTGTTCACATGTATGTACTTTCCCAGGAAGGACTTCATACAGACCAGGCTTTTGCGACCGCAGTGATATTGCTGGTTATGGTACTTCTGATTAATATTTTGTCTTCTGTTATTGCAAAGAAGATGCAAAAAACAGAAAAGAAAACACACAGAACGTATGTGAGAGAGGATAAAAAATAACATGTTAAAAAATAAAATGACAATCGAGCATATGAATCTTCATTATGGAGATTTCCATGCATTGAGAGATATTAATCTGGATATAAAAGAAAATCAGATCACCGCATTCATCGGACCTTCCGGATGTGGTAAATCCACCCTTTTGAAATCCTTAAACCGTATGAATGATCTGGTGGAGGGATGTAAGATTGATGGTCTGATCGCATTGGACGGCGAGGATATTTACGGAAACAACATGGATGTAAACCTTCTGAGAAAAAGGGTTGGCATGGTATTCCAGAAGGCGAATCCATTTCCGATGAGCATTTACGATAACGTGGCATTCGGACCGAGAACACATGGTATCCACAACAAAGCACAGCTGGATGATATCGTAGAAAAATCACTTCGTGACGCTGCTATCTGGGACGAAGTAAAAGACCGCCTGAAAAGAAGTGCCCTTGGTGTATCCGGTGGACAGCAGCAGAGGATCTGCATCGCCCGTGCGCTGGCAGTTCATCCGGAAGTGCTGCTGATGGATGAGTCCACATCTGCGCTGGATCCGATCTCCACATCAAAGATCGAGGATTTGGTCATGGAACTAAAATCCCAGTATACCATCGTTATGGTGACACATAACATGCAGCAGGCTGTACGTGTGTCTGACCAGACTGCATTTTTCCTGTTGGGCGACCTTATAGAGTATGGTGATACCGATCAGATATTCTCTACACCGAAGGAGAAAAAAACAGAAGATTATATTACCGGTAGATTTGGTTAATAAATGTGCGCAGTTCCAGATTTTGTCTGAAGAGATGCTGATCCGATCAGTATTTCATTAGAAACTGCCGGTGGAACGCACGGATTTGCAAGGGAGAACAAGAAAAATGAGAAATCAATTTGACAGACAGTTAAATGCCCTGAACGGCGAACTGATCCAGATGGGCCATATGGTGGAGCAGGCGATCGAGCATGCGATTGAAGCTATGATACATCAGGATGCAGAAAAAGCAAAAAAGAATATGGAATTTGACTCAGAAGTGGATCAGCAGGAGAAAGATATTGAAACGCTTTGTATGAAACTTCTGATGAAACAGCAGCCGGTGGCAAGAGATCTCCGACTGATCTCAGCGGCATTAAAAATGATCACAGACATGGAGCGGATCGGCGACCAGGCAGCGGATATCTCTGAATTATCTTTATCTCTGGTCAATGAGAAAAACCTGCCAATGATGGACCGTATGAAACAGATGTCCAAGGAATGTATGCTGATGGTAATGAAAGGCCTGGAAGCCTTTGTGGCAAAAGATATTGAGATGGCAAAAAAAGTCATTGCAAGAGATGATGTGATCGATGCCATGTTTGACGAGACAAAAAAAGAAGTGATCGATCTGATCCAGAATAATGGAGCAGGCGCAGAAGTAGCAACAGATCTGCTGATGGTGGCAAAATATTTTGAGCGGATCGGCGATCATGCGACCAATATTGCAGAGTGGGTTATTTTTTCCATCAATGGAACACATCCGACGATCAGTCCGGATCCGATACTGTAAAGAATGAGGTCTGAACAGTCCACGCACACTTTCCACGGGTGATGAGCGGGCTGTAAATTAAGTAATAGCGGATGCTGATCCGATATTATATACAGGCAGATGCCTGAATTACTGTAAAAACAGCACAATTTGTGGAGGAAGAGATGAACAAGAACAGAAAGTTATGGAAAAGAGGCGTTGCTGTCGCAGCTGCAGCAACTATGATCGCAGGAATGGTACCGTCTGTAAACGCTTTTGCGTATGGCGCCTATGATGTAAGCAAGAGCACATTCAAGGCCGATACAGACAATTCAGCAGATTTCCAGAATTGGGTATCTACTGTATGGCAGGGCGGCGAGGAAGCTTATGCTAATACAGATGAGATTGCGCTGACACCGGGATCTGACGTAAATGACCTGAACTTTGCATGGTACTCTGAAAGCAAGGGGACACCTGCTGTTATGGTATGGAAAGACGGTGCAAAATCAAGTGCCCGGGTATTTACAGGAACAGCGACTGAGATCAGTGCAGCAAACTGGCAGGATAAGACATTTACAGCTTCCAATAAGGTAAGCATAGAAGATTATTTTGAAGAAAACACAAAGTATATTTATCAGTATACGGATGACTATAAAGAAGATGGTACATCTGTATGGTCTGAGGAATACAATTATACAACACAGTCTACAGATGAATTTTCCGTTATCCTTACCGGAGATCCTCAGGTAGGTGCTTCCGGAAGCTCATCCGATAGACAGGCAGACGACGCAAGTGTTGCGCGTGATGCCTACAACTGGAACAAAACAATGCAGCAGGCTATTCAGACATGTCCAAATGCAGCATTTCTATTATCTGCAGGTGATCAGATCAATGAATCTAATTCCAATTCAGAAGACGCAAGAAAAACAAGAGAGAGTGAGTATGCCGGATATTTATATCCGTCAGTATTCAGAAGCCTTCCAATCGCAGCAACCATCGGAAACCATGATATGAACGGTTCAGATTATACCGCTCATTTCAACAATCCGAATTCAGAAGAAAATCTGGGACAGACTGCAGCAGGAAGCGATTTTTACTTCAGCTATGGAAATGCGTTATTCATTTCCCTGAACAGTAATAACCGTAACCAGGCAGAGCACAGAAAACTGATGGAAGAAGCCGTTGCAAGCAATCCGGATGCAAAATGGAAAATTGTAATTTTCCACAGTGACATCTACGGATCCGGTCAGCCGCATGCAGATACCGATGCTTCCACAAACAGGATTATCTTTGCACCGCTGATGGATGAATTTGACATTGATGTCTGCCTGACAGGTCATGATCATACTTTCTCACGAAGCTATCAGGTGGAAGATGGAAATGTAATTGATTATGATACTTCTGACGGAACAGTGACAGATCCGGAAGGAACCATGTATATCACAACCGGTTCAGGATCCGGTTCCAAATATTATAATCTGTTAAATTATACACCATATTACATCGCAGAGAGAACAAACGCATGTCTGCCATCTTTCTCAACGATTGATTTTACAGACGATTCTTTCACGATCAAAACGTATGATTATGACGGAAACCGTTATGCGGATGATTTCACGATCACAAAAAGTGAGGATGCAATGTCTGTAGATGAAACAATCGCTGCAGCTGAGGAAATCCTTGGTGCAACCGATGCAAATTATACAGAAGCAAGCAGGGATGCACTCGAGAGTGCCCTGGATCAGTTAAAGACACTGAGCGCATCTAATGTGACTGCAGAAGACAGTATGGCCAGCGATATTGTGACAAATTATGGCACAGATGCAGATAAAGTGAAAGGATATGGCTCTGTTAAAAACAGTGAAGACGCTGATGGAAAGATGAACCGTTTCAAAAAAGGACTTTCTTCTTTGCTTGATAAGACAATTTATACACAGGTAGAAGAAGGTGCACAGGCACAGTCAGCAACTTATACTGCCGAGAGCGCACCGGTGATCAAAGGCATGGATGAAGCAAAGAGTGCAGTTATCAATGCGATCAATGGAATGGAAGTTGAGGTTATGCCGGATGGTCTTGCAAATGATAAAGCAGAAGACGGCAACCTTTACTACTACAGAGACGGTGAAGTGGCAACAGATGTGACCGGCGTATATAATAACCAGACGGGCTGGTATTATGTAAAAGACGGAAAAGTTGATTTTGCTTATACAGGTATCAAAAACAACCAGAACGGCTGGTGGAGAGTTGAAAATGGCGCAGTAAACTTCAATTATACCGGAGTGACCAATAATGAGAATGGCTGGTGGTATGTAAAAGACGGCCAGGTAGATTTCAGCTATAATGGAATTAAGAACAACACAAATGGCTGGTGGAAGATTGATGCCGGAAAAGTAAACTTTGGCTATACCGGAGTGACCAATAATGAGAACGGCTGGTGGTATGTAAAAGACGGCCAGGTAGATTTCGGCTATAATGGAATCAAAAATAACGCAAATGGCTGGTGGAAGATCAATGCCGGAAAGGTAGACTTCACATACACTGGTGTGGCAAACAATGAAAACGGCTGGTGGTATGTAAAAGACGGTCAGGTAGATTTTGGATACAATGGTGTCGCTGCCAACGCAAATGGAACATGGGTGATCAAAGACGGAAAAGTAGATTTCTCTTATTCCGGAAAGATCAAAGCCGGTGGAAAAACATACAGTGCTGTAAATGGCAGGGTAAAAATGTAGGTAAGATGCAATTTTAGACAATTTCTTTTTCATATGTTTTGGAAGAATGGATGTTGTACTCCGGTATGACATCCGTTTTCCCTTTTTACAGAAACTTTACATTCTTTTTTCGGGGGAACGATAGTAGCAAAAGTGATTTTTGCGTAAAGTAGAGCGCATAACAGAGAAAATTGTGACAGAAAGAAGGAATTGAATTTTGGAAAAGAGAAAATCGTTTTATAAATGGGGAAAATATCTCATTGTGATAGGAATTACGCTTCTGATGTTTCTGTTTTACCAGAGCGTAGAACGCAAGCCGCTTCTGGCAGACGACAACATGACTTTTGTAAAGGCAGTTGTTGTGCAGAATGATAATGAAGAACAGGAGACAGCGGCCTCCCTGGACAGCGGGGACACGCAGCAGGTGGTCCTGGAGATCCGATCCGGAAGCCACAAAGGAGAAAAAGTGGATGCCTACAGTCTGAATGGTTACCTGTATGGAGCAAATTGCAAAGTAGGAACAAAAGTCATTGCAAGTCTGTCAGAATATGATGGAGAGTTGTCAGCCAATGTGTATAATTATGACAGGGAGACAGAGATCATTATCCTCCTGGCAGTGTTTTTCGGACTGATGTGGCTGGTCGGAGGCAGGAAAGGATTTAATTCCATACTGGCGCTGGTCTTTACATTTGTGGTCGTGCTCATGATGTATATTCCGCTGATGTACATTGGCATTTCCCCGTTTATCGCAGCTACGGTATCGGTGGTCATCATCACGCTGGTCACTTTTATCCTGATCGCGGATCTGCAGATGAAATCGATCGGGGCAATGCTTGGCACGATATTCGGGGTTGTTGTATCCGGACTGATCGCGCTTGCGTTTGGACATTTCGGACATGTGACCGGATATAATGTGGATGAAATTGAAAACCTGATCTATGTGGGGCAGAATTCAAAACTCGATATCGGCGGCATGCTTTTTTCCGGAATCCTGATCGCGTCTCTTGGAGCAGTGATGGATGTGGCAATGTCGGTGTCCACTTCACTGCATGAGATCAGGGAACAGAATCCGATGATCTCTGCGGGAGAGATTTTTAAATCCGGAATCAATATCGGTCGTGATATGATCGGAACCATGTCAAATACGCTGATCCTGGCTTATGTGGGCGGAAGCCTGGGACTGGTCATGATCATTTACGCATATTCTTATCAGATGCATCAGATACTGAATATGTATTCCATAGCCATTGAGATTATGCGGGGAGTTGCCGGAACAATCGGAATCATCCTTACCGTGCCGATCACATCTCTCATCATGTCGGTGCTACTGACCCGTACAAAAGAAGACAGAAAACAGCGAATGTAAATACAATGTAAAAATTTACAAATACTTTACAATTGAATCTCCTGAATTTTACATACATCCAGTAGAGTGGTAACTGTTAGATGAGATTATTACATAGTTACAGTCCACCGCCGCAGGCGGAGAATCCTGCATGGCAGGATTCTTTTTCGTATATATGCTGTGTGTACTGTAGAGAAAATTCAGGAGGTTCTTTTTTATGGACATATTTGCAATCTTATCATTAGTTGGCGGACTTGCCCTGTTTTTATACGGAATGAATGTTATGGGAGACGGCCTGACCAAGGTTTCCGGTGGTAAACTGGAAAAAATTCTGGAAAAACTGACATCGAACAGAATCAAAGCCGTGCTGCTTGGTGCCGGTGTCACTGCTGTGATCCAGTCATCATCAGCCACGACAGTTATGGTTGTCGGTTTTGTAAATTCGGGTATTATGAAATTGTCCCAGACTGTCGGAATCATCATGGGTGCCAATATCGGTACGACGATCACATCATGGATCCTGAGTCTTTCCGGTATCGAAAGCAGCAACTTTTTTGTGCAGATGCTGAAACCAAGTTCATTTTCACCGATTCTGGCAATCATTGGTCTGCTTCTGATGATGTCTTCAAAAAATGATAAACATAAAGATATCGGAAGCATTCTACTTGGATTTGCAGTCCTGATGTTTGGTATGGATGCGATGAGTGCGGCAGTCGAACCTTTGAAAGATGTGCCGGAGTTTACACATCTGCTCACGATGTTTACGAATCCGTTACTTGGCATGCTGGCCGGTCTGGTACTGACAGCGATCATCCAGAGCTCTTCTGCATCTGTCGGCATCCTGCAGGCATTATGCAGCACCGGAGCCGTAAGTTTTGGGTGTGCGATCCCGATCATCATGGGACAGAACATCGGCACCTGTGTGACAGCACTTCTTTCTGCGATTGGAGCATCAAAGAACGCAAAAAGGACAGCACTGGTACATTTGTATTTTAATATTATCGGAACCGTACTTTTTATGGTGGTATTTTATTCTGTTAATGCATTTGTGAATTTTGCTTTTCTGGGAGATGTTGCGACACCTGCAGGCATCGCGGTAGTTCACAGTTCATTTAATATTGCAGCGACGATCGTTTTGCTGCCGTTTACTAAAGTACTGGAAAAACTGGCTTATATGTCCATCAAGGAAGACCATGCAGAGAGCAGACCTGTGGAGCAGGAATCTGAAGAAGAACTGAAAAAACTGGATGTACGTTTCCTCGAGCAGCCGGGACTGGCCATCAGTCATTGTATGGAAGCAACCGCCTGTATGGCGCAGATGAGTGAGAAATCACTTGTGGATGCATTGAGCCTTCTGGATCGGTATGACGAAAATACTGCAAAAGAAGTAGATGAACTGGAAAACCGTATCGATCATTTTGAAGACCGTATCGGTTCCTATGTCATACGGATCACAAACCGCAATATGCTGGAGAATGACAGTGCAAGGATGTCGATCATCCTTCACAGTATCAACGATCTGGAGCGGATTTCCGACCATGCAGTTACGTTGAAAGAGAGCGTTGAAGAAATGGAAGAAAAAGGTCTGAACATGTCTTTTGAGGGAAGTTCCGAAATCATGTATCTGCGTAAAGCCGTGACAGATTTAGTGAATATGACAGTTCAGGCGTTGAGCCATGATGATAAAGAACTTGCAAGGGAGATTGAGCCGCTGGAGGAAGTGATTGATGATCTCAGCGACGAGCTGAAACGGCGACATGTCATCCGTCTGAAAGAGGGCAAATGCACCATTGAGATGGGATTTGTGCTGACGGATATGACAACGAGCCTGGAGCGCATCGCAGACCATTGTTCCAATATCGGTGTAAGTATCCTTGAGAGTACTGAAGAGAAAATGGGGCGGCATGCATACTTGCATTCCATGAAAAAAGAAGATGCCGATAATTTCCAGGATCGATATGAGCATTACCGCGAATTGTATTTCTTCGGTTAACGGAGAGGTTTCATATTTAGGTTACGAAACGGGACTCTGTCTGTTTTGTCTCTGCAGCTAACAATCGCTTGCAGAGAAAAAATAGACAGAGTCCCTTATGCGTTACGCTGAGAGTGAAACCATGTGGTTTACCATCAGATTATGGTGCGTATTTAGATGTTAATTGTTTCCGGTTGGCATGTAAGGTTTGATCGCCATTGCCACGTTGTAGAGAGGCATGGTCTGAAGCCAGATTTTACCAGGTCCTGTCAGAACTGTATTGAAGAAGCCTTCGCCGCCAAGGAATTTGTTTTTCAGGCCTTTTACCTGCTGGATATCCATTTTTACACTGCTCTCGAATCCGAGTACGTTGCCTGTGTCAACGACCATCTGCTGACCGGACTGTAATTCGTATTCTACGAGTTCGCCATCCACTTCTGCGAAAGCAATTCCGGAGCCGGACAGTTTCTGCATAATGAATCCTTCACCACCGAAGAATCCAGCAGCTGGTTTTTTGTTAAAATGAATGGAAAGCTTTACGTTTTTCTCTGATGCGAGGAAGGCGGATTTTTGAAGTATGTATTCTTTCCCGGCAGAAACCTCAAGAGGAAGAATCCTTCCCGGGAAGCTGGAACCAAATGCAATCAGGCCATCGCCTTTTGCGGTATAAATATTCTGGAATATGCTCTCACCGGAAAATGCTTTTGAGAACATCTTTCCGACTCCGCCGCCTGTTGTCTGCATCTCCATGTTCGGACTCATCCATACCATGGAACCGCTCTCAGTGATCATCTGTTCTCCGTCCTCCAACTCGCATACAACGACCGGGAAGGAACCACCTTTTAACTCGTATTTCATTTTTCCTTTTGCTGCTCCTGTCAGATAAGAGCAGTATCTCCTTTCTGCTATGATGCATTTTTATCCATATGCATAGTATAACGCAACTGTTCTGTGTTGTCATCTATTAACAATGCATGTGAGATATGTCATTTGAGACTTGACACTATTAACAATGTATGTGAGATATGTCATTTGAGACTTGGCACCGTTAACAATGTATGTAAGATTTGATGAAATCAACCGGCACTCTGCGTTTTCATATCTGGGATAAAATCGCGTCAGTAAGTTCTTTCGGGGTAGATACAATCTGTGCTGCGCCATTTTCTTTTAAAAATTCTGTCGTTTTAAATCCCCAGTTTACGCTGATGCATGGAATCCCTGCATTTGCGGCCGTCTGGATATCAACTTCTGAATCACCAATGTAAATACAGTTTTCAGGGGTGGCATTTAATTCGCTCATCGCCTGAAATACGGTATCCGGAGCCGGTTTCTTGTGGATTGAAGGTGATTCTCCGATGGCAACTGCTATTTCATCAGCAAAAAAGTCATTGCAAAGTCCTTTTACTGCAGCATCAAATTTATTGGAAACGATCGCAAGTTTATAACCACGGTCTTTCAGCGTATGGAGCATGTCAATGATGCCATCATACGGTTTCGTGTTGTCCATCATATGCTCTTTGTAATGAACCGGAAAGTCTTTCATGCAGGCTTCATAATTGGGATTATTGCGTCCGTCCGGCAGTGCTTTTTCCATCAGGACATAGATACCGTTGCCGACTTTTCCGCGGACTTCTTCGCAGCTGTAGACAGGACCGCCATATTTTTTCATGCAGTAATTCACACTGTTGGTCAAATCCTGTAATGTATTCAATAATGTTCCATCGAGGTCAAATATCGCTGTGTTTCGTGTAGACATTTTAAGTTCCTCCTGTGTCATTTAAACTGTATTAAAAAGGTGAATCGAATGGATTCATCTGAGTTCGTCTGCCATTCTAGCAGAAAATAGGTATTTCGTCAAAAATAGTATAAACTATAGAAATAAGCTGGTTGACGTGGAGAAAAAAATATGATAATCTGACAATGAAAAAGCAATATTATATATATTGTTGCATATACTGATTTTAATTCTGTTGCCTACGGGCTGAGAATTATTTGGCAATTGGCTGATGAAGTTTGTGTGAGTGATACCAAATGCAAATGGAGGTCTTCGCGTTGGTTTAGACGTTGAGCCAGCAGTATCTTACTCATCTGAGGAAAAAGAAAAAATGTCTCTTGATGTCTTCTGGTTTAACTAGGAGGCATTTATTATTTATAAAGAAGTTACTTAATGTATATCGACAAAAACACAGCTTAGAGGAACAATAAACATGCAGATTTTATGGATACGTCATGGCCAGACCCAGGGAAACGTCGAGCGGCGTTATGTCGGCAGAACGGATGAAGGGCTGACCACGGACGCAAAAGAAAAATTAGAAATGCGAAAGCAGCAGGGCATTGGATTTGAACCGGATCTGGTTTACGCCAGTCCGATGCTGCGTTGCCGGGAGACGGCAGCGCTTTTGTTTCCGAAGCGGAGAAATGTGTCATGGGAAGGACTGCAGGAAACGGATTTCGGAGATTTTGAATACAAAAATTATGAGGAGTTGAAGGATGATCCGGTGTATCAGGCATGGATCGACAGCAATGGTCAGATGCTGATTCCAAACGGAGAGAGCGGCGCGGATTTTCGCAAGCGATGTTGTGCGGCATATGAGAGATGTGTGGCAGAGGCAAGGGAAAAAGAGCTCGAGAAGATTGCAATTGTGTGCCATGGTGGTACAATTATGTCTGTTATGGAGCGATACAGCGTGCCGAAAAAATCTTTTTATGAATGGCAGGTAGGAAATGGCTGCGGGATTTTGACGGAAACGACAGAAGAAGGGAAAAACGGCTATGCAATTTCGATGGGGCTGGTAGAAGAAGGGAAAAATGGCTGTGTAATTTCAATGGGGCTGGCAGAAGAAGACAGAAATAGTCGTGGAAATTTGCAGCGGGCAACAGAAGAAGGGGGAAACGGATATGGTATTCGGGAAATTAGTAGGTGGGAGTGAAAAAAATGAGCAGATGCAGCAGGTAACAGCTATCCGCGATGCGGTCTTAGTCCAGGAACTGCAGCTTTCGATACAGGAAGAACCGGATGCGTTTTGTATGTATGCGCTGGCCTATGAAGGGGAAACGGCGGTAGCAACCGGCGGAATTTCTTACGATGGAGAATCCTGTCAGATGAAGGAAGTGGCTGTATTGCCTGCGTTTCGCGGAAAAAAATATGGCGATTTTATTGTGCGTCTGCTGATCGACAAAGCGATGATGTCAGGAGCACAGATGATCGATGCAGATGTACTGCAGGAAGTGGTGCAGATTTTTGAGACAGTTGGATTTCAAGCTGCCGGTGAGTTATACGAAAAAGACGGAAAACGGTGGTTTCCAATGCAGCTTCAGACAAAAAATGTCCATAAGTGTTGCAAGGATAGATGAATAAGCAGGCAGTAAGAATCAAAGAAATTGTTTCTGGAAACCGGATTATTCAGAGCAGTGTACAGTGCAGGACAGAATATGAAAGCATGACAAACGTGTCAGGAGTTCAAGGATACTCCTGACACGTTTGATCGTCTTTACGATGAAATTATTGTAACTGTCTTACCTGAGGTTCATTTTTCTTTTGTCCGGTACGTTTTTTTGTATTTTCCTTTTTTTCGGGATTTTTCATCTGTTCAGCATAGTTCTTAGCCTTTTTATTGAAAGTTTCCTGAATTGTTTTTTCTATGTCTTCTATTGCTGCACGATTGAAGGATTCGAGAGAAGAATCTTCTTTCCGCACTTTTAAAATCGTATCAAATGATTTTATAACGTTTGGGAAAATATTTTCTACTACAGCCTTCTGATTTCCCTGATTAAGTAATCCGGTTCTATATGAGTCAATACAATTTTCCCAAATGCCCATATTGATCAGGGTAAATTCTATCAGTTTATCCCAGGCATTTGGATTTAAGGCGTTTGTATCTATTTTGAGATTACCTCTTTTGATTTTTTCTATGACTCCATTTCGCAGACTTTCGAGTAACTCATTTCTGTCAAATGTAGTATTTTTTCTGTAAAGCATGTACTCCAGTTTTTTTGTAGTATGGAGAAGTTTTTCAATCTGTTTTTGTCTGGCTTTTCCGTGGTCACTACTACGAACTCCAGATCTTGTTTTCAGATATTCTTCGCATGCATTTATGCAATCCTTCAAACTCTGTTCGCTTGTATGTTCTGTGCCACCTATTCTATCCATGGTTTTTATCACAGTTCGAAATATCTTGGAGTCGTACCAGGAGTTATACCAGGATTCTTTGGCCATTGAATGTAGTGTGGTCGATAAAGCGTTGAGTTCCTCTGTCGGATAATTGTCGAGAGGAATTGCTTCTACATGCGCTTTTTCAACATCAGCGAGCCCGTTTTCAAAAGCAGCTTTTTCTTTAGCGGTAAGGTTATCAAAATCCAGTTCCGAATATAATTTTTTTATGAGTGTACGGTGATTCGCTGCATTGAGAAAATGATATTTGGCCGTTTTAGGAGAAATATAGAGGGGATCTTTTTTCTCGTTTTGCTTTTTTAATTCTATGTCGTCCAACTTTTTTTTGATGTCCGGGTTTTGCTCAAAATACTCCTTCTCTGCCGCTTCTTGCAGTTTGCGGCACTCATCACGGGTTATTACCTTAATGGCTTCTTGCATATTTTTTACACTTATGGTTGCATTGTGATGCATATGTATATACTCATTTGCTCTCTTGCAAAAAATATTGTTTATCTCAACAAGTCTCTTCGTGTAAGCTGCTTCTTCCTCGGCGCTATTGGCGCCTTCTTGGCTTTCTGCGATTACAAGCCCATCGTTATATAAAACCGCATTCCCAGCTTTGTGTTGTGACAGCGCTTCTGATACAATATAATCAGCCGAAAACAGCATTGCCGTAAAACCAGTGATATTATGCAGATGGTTCATCATCCCGACTTTCAGGACATGGAATGCACTATGGAAATCGCGCATCCACAACTGCTCTTTTATAAATTTTTTGCTGTATGTATCTTTGTTTTCTGCAATTAAATTCATGCAGGGCTGCAAGCTGTTCTCAAACAGTCCTTCTCCGAAGAGACTCATTCGCTGGACAAAAATCTGATTCTCCTCCATCAGTATATCTCTTTTTTCAGAAATTTTTAATTTAGGGTTTAGTTTTTTTGCAGTGGCTTGTACATTTTCTATATCAAACCACTGATATAGTACATTTCCGATAACAGGTTGCATATCTGGTAAAGTATTTAGTTCACTCAAAAGCATCAGATAAGAAAAGGCTTTCTCTGGATGCTTACACATATTCGTATAAATTTTGTGCGAGAGTATAGTCATTTCGTCATTCGTCAGTTTTACTGGATCTGGCATTTATATATCCTCCTTTTTGAATCCGTAACGTAATCTCTATATTTATTCTACCATAATGAGTGAGACAAAAGTGAGACAAATTCTGAAAAAATTCAACCATTCAGCAGTCGGCAATCGGAACGAAAGCAGAATGAAAACAATCGGAACGAAAACAGTTGACATTTTTGGAAAAAGAGATAAAATAGATTGTTAGAGTTCTAATTATTAGAATACGAACAATAAGAGTTCTAATATTTTCAGGGGGGAGGGATAGAATGCACGACGAGCAGGATAACGAGATCAACGCAGATCAGTCATTTCATTATCTTCTGATGGCAAATCAGGCGATGGTACATAAGCAGCTGCTGGACGGACTCGAAGACACCGGGCTGACCATCGGACAACCGAAAGTGCTGGATTATCTGAAGGATCACGACGGATCAAATCAGAGACAGCTGGCCTATGGCTGCAGGATTGAGCCGTCATCTTTAACGGTTTTGCTGAACCGGATGGAAGCTGCCGGACTGATCGAGCGCAGAAAAAAGGACGGAAACCGCCGTTCGTATTACATTTACATGACAGAAAAAGGAAGAAGCTGCCAGATCCGTGTTGCTGAAGAGTTCAAAAAACTTGAAGAAAAGGCAATGAGAAACATTTCAGAGGAAGAGAGGCAGTTATTCCAGAAAATATTTTTACAAATGTATCGTAATTTAGAGAAAGGAGAGGATTCAGATGAATCAGGCGAAAGTAGTAGATAAGGTTAAGAGGTATATTGTTTTTATTATTGGATTGTATGTGAATTCTCTTGGAGTTGCTTTTGTAACAAAGGCAAGTCTCGGAACATCACCGATCACATCCATTCCGTATGTATCAAGCCTGAACTTTAAACCGTCACTTGGAAACTTTACAATTATCATGAGTATCGTACTCATTCTGTTGCAGATTTTGATCCTGAGAAAGGACTTTAAGCTGGAACATGCATTACAGATTCCGGTTTCCTTTGCTTTTGGATATATGATCGATTTCTGTATGTGGTCAACACCATTTATTAATCCGCAGCTCTATCCGGTGAAAATTTTATGCCTGCTGACAGGATGCGTGATTCTTGGCTTTGGTGTATGGATGGAAGTAATTGCGAATGTGGTAATGCTTCCGGGCGAGTCATTCGTGCGTGCGGTTGCATTTAAGGCGAAAAAGGAATTTGGCTTTATCAAGATCTTTTTCGACTCCAGCCTTGCAGTGATCGCAGTTGTGCTATCATTTGTTTTATCCGGACAGCTCCAGGGAGTGCGTGAGGGAACTGTTATCACAGCGTTGATCGTTGGATTTATTGCACGTCTGATTGGAAAAATCCTGCATTTTGTTCCTGGAAAATTATTCATCACAGAAGCAGTTTTTGATGCATAGAAATGAGAGAATGATCGAATAAAAGAATATCTGATATGGCAGGCCGGATGGCTGGAATGCTGGCAAAGAGCCGTTCCGGGGATTGCCTGGAAGAAAATATTTGTGATAAAAAATCTTGCATAATATACGAAATTAAGCTATACTGAACAAGTTGAGAAAAGACAGTCAGTATGGCTTTTTTGCTGGTCAGGAAACTCTCGGGGCTTCTTTTTCCGGTAAAATAATATGCGCAGATGATGCACATTTTTGCCATACATTATAAAAATGGAAAATCAGTGAAAATTTTTCACCAGATAACGCAGGAGGAATGAAAATGAAAAAAATGAATCGCTGGGCATACGCGGTCATTGGTGTAGTGACACTGTTATTTGCAGGTCTGATCTATGCATGGTCTGTTATGTCCAAATCAATCGCAGCATCCCGTCCGGACTGGACTGCGACACAGGTATCTCTGACATTTACAATTGTTATGGCATTATTCTGTACAGGAGGTCTGATCGCAGGTCTTTTGTCAAAGAAGATCAACCCGAAGCTTTATATTATCGCTTCCGGTGTATTCTTTGCAGCAGGATTTTTTATTGCATCCATGACAGGTGATTCACCGGCATTACTGTATATCGGTTTTGGTGTGATCTGTGGTCTTGGCGCAGGTTTCGCATACAATACGGTACTCAGTACGATGTCACAGTGGTTCCCGGATAAACAGGGCCTGATCTCCGGAATCCTTCTGATGGGATTCGGACTGAGCAGCTTTATCATCGGTAAAGTATATGCGGCAGTGACTCCGTCTGATGGTTCTGACCAGTGGAAGATGACATTCCGTATCCTTGGAATCGTTGTTCTGGTTGTGATGCTTGTCTGCTTTAACTTCTTTGTAAAACCGTCTGAGGATTATAAGGTTCCGGGTGCAGCAGAGAAAAAAGTGATAAAAGAGTCTGCTCTGGATATTCCGCCAACACAGATGGTGAAGAGACCGACATTCTGGCTTTACTATATGTGGGCGATTCTGCTCAGTGCGGCAGGTCTGGTACTGGTATCACAGGCGAGTGGTATCGCAACACAGGTTGGACCGGATGTATCTGATGGAAATATCGCAACCGTTGTAGGTCTGATCTCTATCTTAAATGGTATCGGCCGTGTTATTTTCGGTGCGATTTATGATAAAAAGGGTTATCGTGTGGCAATGATCCTGGATATGATCGTTATGGTGATCGCCGGTCTGATCCTGATCCTTGCATTGACAAGCGGCAACTTCATGTTCATCATCCTTGGCTTTTTGATCGGTGGTCTGGCATATGGTGGAGTTATGCCGACAAACTCTGCGATCATCAGTGATTTCTTCGGAAGAACGAATTATCCGGTGAATTATTCACTCGTTAATACGAACCTGATCATTGCATCTTTTGCATCAACGATTGCAGGTAAATTATATGACGCAAGTCAGTCTTATATGGCACCGATCATGATGATGATCGGAGTTACAGTAGTCGGATTCATTGTTTCTCTTGGAATCCGCAGACCGAAAACAAAATAAATAGTAAAATGTGATTGCAAACAGCTCTGGATGATCAGGGCTGTTTTTTTGCCGGCGGAATCAAGGGTGTGCGTGAAGGAACCGTTGCGGCAGCGGTATGTGTGGGACTGATCACAAAGCTGATCAACCGTATCTGCGCAAAGCTTGGATTTGCACAGAAATAAGACCGTTGTTGTTTTTTTCATATTTAAAAAAATGGGAAGGTGGAAACATCCTTTTATGGGACTGCCACTTTCTTTTTTTTACAAAATGAGTTACAATGGGCGAAATCAGAAAAGAATGTAAGGAATGTGAAAGATATGAAGATAGTTTTTTTAGATGATAATTCAATTGGAACGGATATTGACCTCAGTGGATTCGAGTCTCTGGGTGAGGTGATCCATTACGGAAGCAGTAAGCCCGAAGAGGTTCCGGAGCGCGTGAAAGATGCGGATGTGGTCATTATCAACAAGATGGAGATCAATGAACAGACCATTGGAAGCGCGGAAAATCTGAAACTTGTGTGTGTGACCGCCACAGGTACCAATAATCTGGACAAGGAATTCTTGGCAAAACGGAATATTGCATGGAGAAATGTGGCAGGCTATTCTACAGAATGTGTGGCGCAGCATACGTTTGCACTGCTGTTTTATCTGCTGGAGAAAATGTCCTATTACGACAATTATGTCAAGTCAGAGAAATATGTAAATGACGCTATGTTTACGCATTTTGCAAATCATTTTCATGAGCTTAGCGGTATGACCTGGGGAATCATTGGCCTGGGTGCCATCGGCAGACGTGTGGCAAATCTGGCAAAAGCATTTGGCTGTCATGTGATCTATTATTCCACTTCAGGAAATCACGCGGAAGACGGTTATGAGCGCGTGGATTTTGAGACATTGCTTGAGACATCCGATATCGTGTCTGTACATGCGCCGCTGACAGCGCAGACAGAGCATCTGATGAATGCGGCTGCTTTTGCAAAAATGAAAAACAGTGCGATTTTTATCAATGTGGGACGTGGTCCGATCGTGGTGGAAGCGGATCTGGCCGATGCGCTCGAGCAGGGCGAGATTGCAGCAGCAGGCCTGGATGTGCTGAGTGCGGAGCCAATGAGTGAGGATAATCCGCTGCGCCGGATCAAAGACAGTGAAAAGCTTGTGATCACACCTCATATCGCATGGGCAGCTGTGGAGACACGCAAACGCCTGATGGACATTATTTTAAGGCAGGTGGAGGAGTTTTTTGCCGTTGAACATAAATAAATCATGAGAAAAAGTGTTGGGCTATGTTATGAAAATATCTAATGTTAAAGTTGAACATAAATAAGATCATGAGATAAAGTGTGGCGGGAAAATACACAGGTTGTGAAGGAAGGAGAACGTACTTTTATGAAAAATAAGAAATTACTGGCGAAGCTGATTTTTGTGGCAATCCTGCTCCTGATCATCTGGTATACATTCAAAGATTCAGCGGGAGATATCGTTGCACAGATTCAGAAAACGTCGCTGTCAGTCCTTGTGGCGATCATGGCAGCCACTGTGATCTACCATTTGTTTGAGGCATGGATCACCTGGTCACTGGCGCGCAGATATAATGCGGAATTCAAATATCGGGAAGCTGTTTACTGTGCTTTTAACTGCTCTTTTTACCGTTTATCTACACTGGGAAGTGGTTCCGGTGTGGCGGCGATCGTGTATCTTGGGAAAAAGGGGGTTGGCTATTCGGAAGCCACCGGGCTTTATATGATCCAGTACATGGTGCACAAAGTCAGCGTGGCACTGTTCAGCGGACTGTTATTTATCCTGAACTGGAGTGTGATGTCCAAAAATTACAGAGAATACGGCGTGTATCTGGGACTGGCGTATGCGCTGACTGCGATCATCAGCATTGCGTTGATCATTTTTGCGGTATCTGCAAAATCCCATCGGCTGATCCTGTGGATCGTGCGTAAGTTTAACAAAAAAGGAAAACTGACTCCGGTACTGAAAAAACTGGAACAAAGCTGTGATATTATGGAAAAATCAACGTCAAAACTGTTGAAAGATGTACCGTCACTGATTTCCATGGTATTGAAAAATATGGCAAAACTGTGTTTCTGGTATTGTATCCCGTTTCTGATCCTGTTTGGAACAAATGAGATTTCCCTGTTGGATTCCCTGTCGGTCGCATCTCTGTCTGTTATGACGGCAGCGGTAATTCCGACACCGGCAGGAATCGGTGCAGTGGAACTGATCATGACGAACCTTTTTGCTATGCTGGTCGGTGTGCATAAAGCCGGGGCGATCACGGTCCTGTACCGTGTGGCAACCTTTATATTCCCGTTTGCAGTGGGTGGTGTGCTGATCCTGACCGGTAAGATCGTGCGTCGATAGAGTGCAGATGAAATTGCGAAAAACTCAAACAAACAAAGTACTTATAGAAGTGGGAGTCTTCTCGACAGAGATAAATTCTGGTATAATGTGAACATATAAAAAGTGCAGAGCACAGAAGTGCCAGGTGCCTTGCAATGTGACAGATAAGATTGACATAATACGTAAAATACTTTACTAATGTATAGTTTTGGGGGCAGACATCATGATGAAAAAAACGCAGCCATTCGAAAAGCAGCCAAAGACAGATTTCAAAGAACTTACAGAGCGCATCTTAAAATCATATTTAGATTCGACAACTGAGGAGGAGATGGATATCCTTACGCTGCTTGATGAGAACCTGAGTGTGATCGGCACTGGAAAACAGGAGTTTTTCCGAAATCTTCAGGAATTTTCACAGGCGTTTGTTTTTGATGTTAAGCAGCGGGAAAATATCCATTTTGAGTGGAAAAATTTTTCACCGGAAGAACAGAAACTGGATGAGAATCATGTGCTTGTGTATGGGACAGTTCTCATTCTCGGTTCATTTGAAAGCGGATATACATGCATCAACATGGACACCAGATTCAGCATCCTGTACGGTATGATTGACGGTATATGGAAAGTATTACATATCCATCATTCTGTTCCGGATAAAGAGCAGATGGAAAATGAGGAATTTCCACGTACATTGGGACGGCGGATTGAAGAATCCCAGCATATGATCATGGCGCTTGCGTCTGATTATCTTGCGGTTTATATGATTGAGCCCGAAGCGGACCGGTCTTCGGTGGTGAAACTGGACAATGTGATCAGGGAAAAAGCGAAACATATTCCGGAAAGTTTTTGCTATTCACATGCATTTTATGCATATGCGGACAGCAGGATCTGTGCGGAAGACAGACAAAATTTTCTGGATATTGTAATGCCGGAAAAACTGCTCCACAGTTTTGCTGACGGCAGGGATAAAATGGAACTTAATTATCGTACAATTGTTGCCGGAAAGCAAAAGCATTACAGCGGACTTTATATCCGTGTTTCAAAACCGGGAGAGCCACTGAAACTTATTGCAGGTTTCAGAAACATCGACGACGTTATCAATATACAGAAAGAGATTACAAAAAGCTATCAGAAAATTGACGAAATGCATACGATTTTTGTGACAGCAAAAATGGGTACATGGATCATCTATATGCTGGATGATAAGCCCCCTGCCATGAAAGCAGATGGTATGATGAAAGAACTGCTTGGTATCACCGGACAGAATCTGACACCGGAAGAGATTTATGATGCATGGTTTTCCAATATCGTACCGGAAGACGTACAATCCGTGCTAGATAGTGTTGAAAAGATGAAAAGCGGTGTCCGGGATGAGAATACTTATCTGTGGAACCATCCTTTTCTTGGTGAAAGATATGTACGCTGCGGCGGCATGGCGGAACAGGTAAAGGGTGGATTTGTGCTGCGGGGATACCACTACGATGTGGATGATATTATCCGTGAGGATAAAAAGAAAGACGAGGCATTAACAGAACTGAATGAGGTTCATCTCAGAGATGTAATGGAGCATGCGGAAGTCATTTCCTCCCTGTCAACGATTTATTCTACGATTTTCAGGGCAGAGCTTGACACGCACCATTATGAAGTATTAACCAGTATCCCACTCATGAAAAAGGTGGCAGGAAGCAGTGGAAATTTTGATGAGGTAAAGGAAAACATTCTGGATTCTTTTATGACTGAGGAAACGAGAGCACCAATGCGGAAGTTCCTTGACATTGATACGCTTGCTGAGAGACTGAAACATACAGAAACGATTTCAACCGAATATAAGAATCCTTCTTCTCTGTGGATGGAGGCACGGTTTATTGTAAAGCGCAGGGATGAAAACGGTCAGGTTCAGGAAGTACTTTATGTTGCCAGGGACATCACCGCTGAGAAAATGCGGGAGTTTGAACAGAGGAATCAGTTATCACATGCACTGGAAGCGGCACAGCAGGCAAGCAAGGCGAAGTCTACGTTTCTGAACAGTATGTCGCATGACATCCGCACACCGATGAATGCCATCATCGGATTTACGGCACTGGCACAGGCGCATGTCGGCGAACAGGAGCTGGTGCGGGATTATCTGGACAAGATCAGTACATCAGGCACGCATTTGCTGAATCTTATCAATGATGTTCTGGATATGAGCCGTATCGAGAGTGGAGTGGTGAAACTTGACGAGAAGCCGACGCATCTTTCGGATCTTTTGCAGGATCTCAGGATGATGGTTCAGGGACTGGTCAGTTCCAGGAACCAGAATCTGCATATCGATATGCAGGATATTGTGCATGAGGATGTTATCACGGATAAGCTGCGGCTGAATCAGATACTGATCAATATTGTGGGAAATGCGATCAAGTTTACTCCGCCTGGGGGTGATATCATGGTATGCCTTCGTGAAAAACCATGCTCCATGACGTGTTATACAACCTATGAATTTACGGTAAAAGATAATGGCATCGGTATGTCGCAGGAATTCCTTACACATATATTTGATACTTTTTCCAGAGAGTACAGTTCCACTGTCAGCGGGATCCAGGGTACAGGTCTGGGTATGGCTATTACGAAAAATATCGTTGATATGATGGGTGGAGATATCACTGTTGAGAGTGAAGAAGGGAAAGGATCGCTGTTTACAGTTACGCTGAATCTGCGTCATGCAAACGCAGCTGTTGCAGATGAGCCGCTTCATGAATTGCCGGAAACGAAAGGAGCGGAGAGCAGAAAGCAGCAGTATGATTACCGTCACAAACATGTTCTTCTGGTTGAGGATAATGAGCTGAACCGGGAGATTGCCATTGCCATTTTGGAAGAAATGGGGATGACGATCGACAGTGTTGATGATGGTGATGTTGCGGTGGCGGCGGTCAATGATGCGCCGGCAGACAGATACGACCTTATTTTCATGGATATCCAGATGCCGAAGATGGACGGTTATACTGCTACACGGGAGATCCGAACCCTGCCGGATAATGAAAAGGCAAACATTCCGATCGTAGCGATGACGGCGAATGCTTTTGAAGAAGATAAACAAAAAGTATATGAATCGGGGATGAACGGACATATTATCAAACCGATCAGTATGGAAGCCATTGCGAACGTCCTGGATACAATTTTTTCCGGGAAATGTGAGACTTAATGAGACTTGATAAAAAACGGCTATTGCATTTGCATAAAGTATGTGCTATTATGTGTGCAGAAAAAGCAAAGAGATCTTCAGGGCAGGGTGATCTGAACCGAATGAAATTCGAAGCAGAGAGTCCCGACCGGCGGTATAGCCCGCGAGCGTGAGAGCGTTGATCCGGTGATTCTGACAAGCAGAAGATTCCGGAGCCGACAGTATAGTCTGGATGAAAGAAGAACAAGCGAAAATAAGACAGTTAGATGAAAAGGCTGATTCAGAAGGATTTGCATCTGTTCATTTGACAAAAAAGATTTTCACTCCCTGAGATTTATTTCTCAGGGATTTTCTTTTACCATAAATTTTTGATCTGAAAGAAATTTTCGGAGCCGGGATGTAGAAATTACATCAGACAGTATGAACCGGAACTATCAGGCGACACAAAGATTTATGGCAGCAGAAAATCCCTGGAAGGCTGAAGGGAGTGTTTTTTTATGCAGGAAAAAGAAGAATACATGAAACGGGCACTGGAGCTGGCGCGAAAGGGAGAAGGCCATACGTCACCGAATCCGATGGTTGGCTGTGTGGTGGTAAAAGACGGACGCATCATCAGTGAGGGGTATCACGAGAAATACGGAGAATTTCATGCAGAACGGAATGCGCTGACAAGATGCACAGAGGACACCACGGGAGCTGATCTGTACGTGACGCTGGAGCCGTGTTGTCATCAGGGAAAGACTCCACCTTGTACGGATATTATCATTGAGAAAAAAATCGCCCGGGTTTTTGTGGGAAGTATGGATTCCAATCCACTGGTGGCCGGAAAAGGAGTGCAGATCCTGCGAGACCACGGCATTTATGTGGAGACCGGGATTCTGAATGAGGAATGCCTGAAATTAAACGAAGTATTTTATCATTATATTACGACAAAGACACCGTTTGTGGTTATGAAATATGCCATGACGCTGGATGGAAAAATTGCCTGTGCCACCGGAGATTCCAAGTGGGTGACAGGAGAAATGGCCAGAGCGCAGGTGCACCGGATGCGGGGACGCTACCGGGGCATTATGGTAGGGATCGGAACAGTGCTGGCAGATGATCCGATGCTCAATTGTCGCGTGGAAGGCGGTGTGGATCCGGTGCGGATCATCTGTGATTCCAACCTTCATATTCCGCTGGAAAGCCAGATCGTGAAAACGGCATCGGAGATTGAGACAATCGTGGCCTGCAGTCACGAAGCACTGGGGGCGAAACGAAAGCAGGAAAAAATCAAAAAGCTGAAAGATGCAGGAATTCAGCTGATCGGCACGGAAGGTGCACACGGCGTCAATCTGGTGGAACTGATGAAGAAACTTGGTGAGCAGAACATCGACAGCATTTTACTGGAAGGCGGCGGAACATTAAATGCTTCCGCACTGGAAGATGGCATTGTAAATAAAGTATATGCCTATATTGCAGGGAAGCTCATCGGCGGCATGGATGCCCGTTCTCCGGTAGAAGGAATGGGAATCGACCGGATGGCAGATGCGATCACATTGAAACAGATGGAGATTAAACGGCTGGGCGATGACTTCTGTATCGTAGGATATATAAAATAGTAATCTGCAGTTAAGTGGATGTAGCACAATTCTTTCAGAGTAAGATCATTACCGGATCACTGGATGAAAAGAGAAATATAATAATTCAGAAACGGTAATAAATATAAAACGTAAAATCAGTGTGAAAAGAGGCGATCATAGATGTTTACAGGATTAATTGAAGAAGTGGGAACGATTCAGAATGTACGGCGCGGTGCCCGCTCCTGTGTATTGACCATCGGATGCAGAAAAGTGCTGGAAGGCAGTCAGATCGGAGACAGCATCGCAGTTAACGGTGTGTGCCTGACGGTGACAAGCATGGGCGGCAGCTATTATACCGCAGATGTCATGGCAGAGACCATGAACCGCAGTTCTCTGGGGCAGTTGAGCACAGGTGACAGTGTAAATCTGGAACGGGCGATGCCTGCAGACGGCAGATTTGGCGGGCACATCGTATCGGGACATATCGATGGCACCGGAACGGTGCAGGTCATTGAGCCGGATGACAACGCAATCTGGTATACCATTGCGGCAAAGCCGGAGTTGCTTCATTATATCGTGGAAAAAGGCTCCATTACGATAGATGGCATCAGTCTGACAGTGGCTTATGTGGATGAGCATTGTTTTAAAGTATCCATCATTCCACATACACAGCAGGTAACCGCATTGCACGATCGTGGTGTTGGAGATATCGTCAATCTGGAGTGCGATATTATTGGAAAATATGTGGAAAAACTGTTGCAGCCGACAGCGGCCAAAGAAGCGAAAGAAACAAAAAAAGAAAGTGGAATAACGGAAGATTTTTTGAAAAAATATGGATTTTAAGTTCACAGGAATCAAAAATACGATAAATACGCAAAAGGAAAGCCTGTAGAGGCAATTTTGCGGATGGATTCTGAATAATTACGAAAAATAGTAAAAACCTGAATGAAAGTTAAGGGAAACCTGGAGGATAAAAAGATGGCAAAAGAAATTGGAACAGTAGAAGAAGCATTACAGGATTTAAGAGACGGAAAAGTAATTCTGGTAATTGATGATCCGGACAGAGAAAACGAAGGCGATCTGATCTGCGCAGCAGAATTCGCAACACAGGAAAATGTGAATTTTATGGCATGCGAAGCAAAAGGGCTGATCTGTATGCCGATGAGCGGAGAACTCTGTGATAAACTTGGACTGGATCAGATGGTAAATGTAAATACAGATAACCATTGTACCGCATTTACCGTATCCATCGATCATGTAGACACGACAACCGGTATTTCCGCAGCAGAGCGTTCCTATACAGCATTAAAATGCGTGGAAGATGACGCAAGACCGGCAGATTTCCGCAGACCGGGTCATATGTTCCCGCTGCGGGCAAAAGACGGCGGCGTGCTGGTGCGCGACGGCCATACAGAGGCAACCGTTGATCTGACAAAACTGGCAGGTTTGAAACCATGCGGACTGTGCTGTGAGATCATGCGTGAGGACGGAACCATGATGCGTACCACAGAACTGTTACAGTTTGCAGAGAAGCATGATCTGACCGTTATCACAATTGCAGATATTATTGAATATCGTCTTAAAAATGAGAGTCTGATCCGTCGCGAAGCAGATGCAAAACTGCCGACAAAATATGGCAACTTTGAAATTTACGGATATGAAAATGTCTTGAACGGTGATCATCATGTGGCACTTGTTATGGGTGATGTGGCAGACGGTGAGCCGGTACTCTGCCGGGTGCATTCCGAGTGCCTGACCGGAGATGTGTTCGGTTCCAGCCGCTGCGACTGTGGTGAACAGCTGGATGCAGCCATGAAAGCCATTGCAAAAGAAGGCAGAGGGGTATTGTTATACTTGCGCCAGGAAGGACGCGGCATTGGCCTGATCAATAAATTAAAAGCGTACGAGCTGCAGGAGCAGGGTTACGACACTGTAGAAGCAAATATCAAGCTTGGTTTCCCGGCTGATATGCGTGAGTACGGTGTGGGAGCACAGATCCTGCGTGATATCGGAGCAAAACGTCTGCGCCTGCTGACAAACAATCCAACCAAGATCACAGGACTTGCAGGATATGGTATCACCATTGAGGAGCGTGTGCCGATCCAGATCAAAGCACAGAAATTTGACTATTTTTACCTGAAAACAAAACAGGAAAAAATGGATCATATGACAGATTATGAATAAGATAGATCTGGTGAAAAAGCAGCTTTGTCTGTAAAAACCATTGACAAAGAAAAAGGATCAATGAACCTTAAAAATTGTAGATATTTAAAATCAGGAGGATAAGAAAATGAGAGTTTTAGAAGGAAATGTAGTAGCAGAGGGCATTAAGATTGGTATTGTAGCAGCACGTTTTAACGAGTTTATCGTATCAAAACTGGTTGGCGGCGCACAGGATGCCTGCATTCGTCATGGTGTAAAAGATGAGGATATCGATCTGGCATGGGTTCCGGGCGCATTTGAAATTCCGATCGTTGCAAAGAAAATGGCACTTTCCGGAAAATACGATGCAGTGCTCTGCCTCGGTGCTGTGATCAAAGGTTCTACAAGCCACTATGACTATGTGTGTGCAGAAGTCAGCAAAGGAACTGCTATGGTTGGTCTTGAGACAGGCGTACCGACACTGTTCGGTGTACTGACCACAGACAACATTGAGCAGGCCATCGAGCGTGCCGGCACAAAAGCAGGAAACAAAGGTTATGATGTTGCCTGCTCCGCTATCGAGATGGTAAATCTGATGAAAAACATCTAAATTCTAGAATGTTGAGATAACGTATAGAAAATCCCCTGTTTTTATTGTGTAAAGCAATGGACAGGGGATTTTCTATCTAACAAAATAACGGAATCACATCTGTGGCACTTGATACGATTGCCGCAGTTTTTGTCGCAATTTCTTCGGATGGTACCTTCAAATCAGGAATGCATACTACCGGGATATCCGCTGTGGATGCAGCCAAAATACCATTTTCGGAATCTTCCAGTACAAGTGCGTGTTCCGGACTGACATCTGCGCGCATGCAGGCAGCAAGAAAAATATCCGGGTTCGGTTTGGAATGCTGTACCTGATCACCGCCAATGACAAAAGCGAAGTATTTATCAAGTTTTGCCAGATGCAGATATTCAGCGACAATGTCATGTTTTGTGGAAGATGCCACGCAGCATGAAATATTGTTGGCTGCAAACCATGCGAGAAGTTCCGGGATTCCGGGTTTTACCGGCGGACCGTCGCGGCGGATTTTTCCGGTTACAAGTGTGCGGCACTTCTGGCTGATTTCTTCTGCCGGGTAATCATCCCCATATAATCTGTGCAGAATGTCGAGTAATTGCTGCCCGCAGGTTCCGAGGGTGTGGATGTAATCATCTTTTTGCTGAATATAACCATATTCTTTCATAACACCGTCTTTGATCGTCATGAAAAGGCGTTCTGTATCAAAGAGCAGACCGTCCATATCGAAGATCGCCAGTGCGGGAATTGTTAAGTGTGGAGTCATATGTTTGCCTTTCTTTCATTTAAAATGAGTCTGATAAACGAAATCTAAGTCGTATATATAAATTGACCTTGAAGTTATATGAGACTTAGCGTGTAATGCTGTGTATCTTATTGGATTCTGGTATTTAATGTTATAACCAAAATATAATTGAATTATAAATCAGTATACAGGAAATGAGCTTGAAAGAAAATGATAAATCACTTTTCTCAGGCTCATTTTTGATATTTTTTGTGTTCAGTTCACCCGCGCCCATTCGCAAAACGTCCGTTCTGGGTTTTTCCGTAGCTTCGCTACCAATTTTGCTCATGAAAGCTGGCGCTCCCTGCATGTCTCTGCCAGTGCTTCAAGCTTTATGCAAGCATAAGCTTGGAAGCACTTAGACAGGACATGCATGAACTGTTTAGACGCTTTCAAATTCGTCGATGATCTCCTGTGCTGGCGGAGCCGTCAGCAGGCTGACAATCACGATAGCAGCTGCGGAGCACAGGAACGCCGGCAGCAGTTCGTAAATTCCGAGAAGTCCACCGTGCGGTGCGATCAGGAATTTCCAGATAAATACCATGGAACCGCCGACGATCATTCCGGCAAGGGCACCGTTTCGGTTGGAACGTTTCCAGAACAGTGCAAAGAGCATAACGGCACCGAAGGTAGCACCAAAGCCCGCCCATGCGAAGGATACGATACGGAAGACGGAGCTGTCCGGGTTACGGGCAAGGAATACGCTGATAGCTGCAATGACCAGAACCGTGATACGGGCCATCATTATAGACTGTTTTTTCGTGCATTTGATTCCGAAGCAATCCTGCAGCAGATTCTCTGAAATACTGGAAGATGCAGCCAGCAGCTGGGAGTCGGAGGTAGACATGGTACTTGCAAGGATACCTGCAAGGATCAGTCCGGCCATCAGTACGGCGAGGAATCCGTGATTGCTCAGCAGGACAGCAGTTCTGACGATCAGTGTCTCTGACTGGGAGGAATTTTCCAGTACAGCCATAGCACCCGCTTTTGTCATGGCATTTCCGATGATACCGATAAAGATTGCGATAAACATGGAAATAACAACCCAGACAGAAGCAATACGGCGGGATGTTTTTAACTTGTTTTCGTCTTCAATGCCCATGAAACGCAGCAGGATATGCGGCATTCCAAAGTAACCTAAGCCCCATGCCAGTGTGGAAGCGATGGTCAGTCCGTTGTACGGAGTGGTTCCGCCGGTTGTGGTATCGTGGGACATGGTCATGCTTAAGTAGCCTTTCAGGGACTGGGCGTTTGTGATAACTGCATCTACGCCACCGGCTGCATGAATGCCGTAGACCAGTACAACGATCAGAGCACCTGTCATGATGATACTCTGGATCAGGTCTGTCATGCTTGCAGCCAGAAATCCGCCGAGGGAGGTGTAGGCTACAATGATGACAGCACTGACGATCATGGCAGGCATATACGGAACGCCGAACAGTGTGGCAAACAGTTTGCCGCAGGCAGCGAATCCGGATGCAGTATACGGTACAAAGAAAATTACGATCATGATCGCTGAAATCGCCAGCAGGGAATTACTTTTGTCCCGATAGCGGTTTGCAAAAAAGGACGGAATCGTAATGGAATTATTTGCCTTGTGGGAATAGCGGCGCAGACGTTTTGCAACGATGAGCCAGTTTAAGTAAGTTCCGATGGCAAGCCCGATGGCAGTCCAACCTGCTTCGGCACAGCCGGACAGATATGCGACACCCGGAAGTCCCATCAGCAGCCAGCTGCTCATGTCGGAGGCTTCGGCACTCATGGCAGTCACGATCGGACCGAGTTTTCTGCCGCCCAGGTAAAAGTCACTGGAATCATTATTTTTTCTGGAATAGAGAACGCCGACCCATACCATGACACCCAGATAGATGATCATGATGATCAGCATTCCAATTGTGTTTACAGTCATAAAATTACACTCCTTTACTACGTTACTTCAACAAACTGTGAAAAGTATAACATGAATAAAAACGGACTGCAACACAGAATAAAATATTGTCTGCCGCAAATGAAAAAAATGAAAAATATGTGAAAAAACAGCAAAAAAGTAGTGATGGCTTGTGAAAAATAGACAAAAGTGGTAAAA
>CAVKTR010000012.1:0-49655 GCA_963659325.1 Dysosmobacter segnis | reverse complement strand
GTTTTACACTCTTACAAACTTACAAGGTTCTCAAACCTCAAATGAGATTATCACCGAACCAAAACATACTGGTAATATGCGTAAGCCATTTTTAGTAATGTATAAAACACAAATCTTGATCTATTAATTGATTATTTTCACCTTCCAAACATTCACTTTGGTGAGCCTCAATTAATAACAAATTTATTTTATAATAAAACGCTGTTTTGTACAATTCCTGTAACTGTATTTCCGACAAATAATTTTTCGCATTCACAAATATAATCAAATGTATTCCACATAATGACGCCATAATTTTCATATATTCCAAAAGAGTTTCAAACATACTATGTCCTTCTCTTTCCAGCTGAACTCCATACATTTTATACAGATCAAGTACATCCATTTCTAATTGGAACTGAATTGGATATGAAACTTTTAAGCTCAGATTATCTAAGTACCGAACAATCTCTGAATTTAATTCACATATTTCACGATACTGTTCTTCTGATGAAATATCTTTTAATTCATGATAGAGTTTTCCAAGTATTTTTTTATTATTAATATCTACGGAGAACGGATTCCATATTATTTCCGCATATTTACTTAAAGGCAATGTTTTTTCGCCTTCTGATAATATAATTTTTCCTTCCGCTCCCTGACTTTGATTATACAGATTCTGTAAAAACTCAGAGAAATATTCCTTATTTTCTATCGTAATCACCTGTACCTCATTTTCACGAAACTCCAGAATAAGTTCCCGTTCTCCGCAAACAATTTTCACAATACTACCAGCCTTTCATCACTGTCTAACACATCAGATTTTGATTCACCCACTATATATTCCATCTTAGAATATTGTTTCTCTGTAATTTTCAATACCTGAACCAGACCTTCATCTGGTTTATTTTTCCGCACATTTGCGATAATAGCATCTGCCACTGTTGTATTTTGTGCCAGTTTACAATAGATTGATTCCTGCAGCATCAAAAATCCACTTTTTATCAAATGTTTGCGAAACATTCGATAATTGCGTCGTTCTGTTTCTGTTTCGACTGGCAAATCAAACATCACTAGTATTCTCATATATCGATAACTCATTTTTTATAAAACCGAATCAATGATACATCCGCGTCTTCTAATGCATCAAAAACACTTTTGCAATAAATTTTTATCGCATTACTGATAAGTTCACATCGTTCATTGATTACTACTTCTTTGTTCAGTAAATTAACCAGTTCCAGTTTTTGTACACGTTCAAATTCCACAAGCGTCATTTGCAAAACCATATAATCCACAAGTGGTCTGAATGGTTCCATCAAATCAGATGCCAGATTAAATTGATTAAACATATTATCATGAAACAACCCCAATTGTGTCAGATAACCATTCAAAACAATTTCTCTGTTAAAAGCAGAAAGCAAAATACTATATCCATAATTCAACGCTGCATTAATGAGCAGATCATCCGTTCTGGTAAAATCTTTTCCAAACAATGCATTAAAATATACTTTTGCAGCATGACCTTCGCGATTGGTCGCATCTCCGTACGTAATTTCTTCCAGATACCCTTGTAGCAATTCAGCTTCCACTTTTCCAAGTTCCTGCAATAAATATTTCTGCTGACGGATTTTTTCATAAACAATTTCTGTCCAAACAGCACCTTTAATATCATCTGTCCATGCTATTTGTCGTTTAATTTTCAAACTACAATCATGCGAACCATAATATGGCATCAATTCAGAAGAAGGATTTCTCTTTTCATCACAAAATATGACCTTTACCTTCTTTTTTACTAATTCTGATAATAAAGCTGCTGTCAAAGAAACTGCTGTAGATTCAATCATTAATGTACGGATTTCTCCCAGATGAATTTTTGTTGTAGTATCTTTTCTCACTACCAGATATCCCATTTGATAATCTAACTTTGCACTGGAAGATACTACAACCGTTCTCCAGCTCATATTATATTTTCAGCAGATCTGTTTCACTGCTGAAAATGCCTGTCACAGACTGATCTATCAGTTTTAATTCTTCGGCATTTGAGACTTTTTTATTTAAGTATGTGACTCCCGATTTATTACTTCCACCAATTGTCGTAAGATCTACTCCTATTCCACTCTGGAAATTCAAAAATACCTGTTGAAGCACTTTACATTGATTTTCAACACCTATTTCCATAAACACCGTTCTTCCATTTATAATAGTGTTTCCTATAGCCCCATTCTTTTTACTAAAAATAGAATCTTCATATTTTTGAATAAACAAATCATACATTTCCTGGTTCTTTTCCTCTGAAATAATCACTTTACCATGCTTATCTTTTTCTTCAAAATAACCAGAAGAACATGCTTTTTCTATCTTTTTCGCATATAACATTTGTTCTGTTGACAGGCAAAGTTGCACTGCACTTATTGTAACAATTTGATTACCAGTTTTACCCGCTAAATAATAGTAAAAACCATTATATTTAATTAACGAATCACTTGGTATCATCTTTTTACAAATCCGGACATTTGTCACCTGCTTCTTTTTATTCTCCATCTGAAGTGTTTTTGTAAAATAATCCACCATCTGTTCTTCCGTCAGATTATCTGAACCACCCAGATATATCGGCAATGCCTCCAGACTTCTCACCATTTTCCCGGCTACTTCATACTCTACTAACGTATAGCCAGCAACCGCAATCGTTGTTACACCGCCATATTTTGTCACATCCGCAAGTCTTGCATCCTTCATCTTCACAGGAATATATGCATCCGTATTACCACTTGCCGCTGTCTTGGCACTCCGTATCGTGGCTTTCTGTGTCAAACCACCATGTTTTTCATGCGCCATCTTCGTCATCAATGGTGAATTTTTTCCCAGATATTTCTTTACGATCTGAATACTTCCAGGATTTTCTTTTGTCTGTGCAATCCAAGCAACTTCACCATTTCGCCTTACATTCCAATCAAAAATCCGATCCATATTATAACGATTCTCATCACTATTTGGATTTTTCTTTGCCTCTTTTATAAAATTTAAAGGATTAATCGTAAATTTTACCCGATATGTATTTCCAACCACAATATTCAAATAGGCATCGTGTGCATGATGATAGTTATTCACGCAACGCACCTTATAACAATTAAACTTTTTACGAAAATCAGAAACTACACTGGCTTTTGAAAATACAATCTCCGAATCCGAAAATGCCTGCTTAAAAATCTTTGTAATCGCTTTTGTTCCCTGACTTGTTTCTACAAGCTGTCTGCTGATAAACGCTGCTTTTTCTTCATCTGAAAATACTGTTTTTCTGATCAGACGATTGTATTTTTCTTCTGTCATAAATCCTTTTTCACGCAACATTTTCCAATATGGCGTCATTTTAGTGCGAATTTCATTTTCAATCGGGAAACTATCACTCTTGTGCGCATTTTTCTCTTTTTTAACTAACACCAGATTATTACCGATATTATCATCTTTAATAAAATGTCTTGGATAAATATGATCAATATCATACAGATTATCATTCATCAACTGATCCAGTTCAATATTCTCTCCGGTGTACATGCATTTTCCCATCTGCAGATAATACAGATATAATTTTTTAATTCTTAACTGGCTATCTGAAGTACCACTTAATTCTTCGCTCCAGGATTTTCCTTCTTTTCCAAGTGCCTTGTACAATTCCAGTAACTTTTTCTGTCTGGATACGGTACGTTTTCCTTTTTCACCATCCGATCTGGTCATTTCCACAAAAATATGCTTCGGCGGACAACCAAGCACCTGCTGCAATTCTTCTACCACCCGAATTGTCTGCCAAACCATACGTTTTACCGGTGCAGATAAATACATGTCATCAAGATCTTCAACCGTCCATTCTGACAATGGTTTTTCAGCTGTCTCAACCATTTCATCCAAAGTATCTCTATATGTAAAACGGTCACTCAACAATTCCATCAAATTGCAGTTCGTATCCCACATCGCCTGAATCAAGCCTTTAATTTCTCCATCTTCTTTTGATGCGCCTGACATTGTTAAAAATTCTTTTGACAGTCTTCCCCATCCGGAAAACTTAAATCCATAAATGCGTTTCTTCTGTGCATCAGAAAGCTGCGTTCCATACGTTTCTTCTACTTTTTCTTTTAAAAGTTTTCTTCCATCACCATACACGGTTCCCCAGAAAATGATATCTTCCATCATTTTTTTGTATTCATCTGAATATACCGCATCTCCGAATACCCCTTTGAACTTTCCAAGTGAAGACAATGAATTTTGGAATCCACCATCAATGCCGGAAATGGCAATCTCTTTTTCTTCCTTTGTTATAATTCCGTTCTGGATCAAATAATTAGTCAGACGATTCATGGAAATTTTCTTTCCAGTTTCAAAAAGTTCCTGATAAAGTTCCTGCTTTAAAGAAACAGAAATTCTTTCTCCTCTGATCCGTAAATTGTTTAACTCATTCAGAACCTGATATTTTTCATACAATAACGATTGTTTCGGTAATGCGGTCTCTCCTGACAAATAAGTACAGTGTCTTACCATGCGCTGAATAAACTTTTCTGCGCTCTGTTTTGTATCAATTTTTTCTGTAAAGTTCCACGGATACACTTTTCCAGACTCTTTTCTTTCTGCCCATACATTATATCCTTTTTTATCTTTATACTGCTGCCCCAACGGACCAACATAATAAGGAATTTGGAACATAAACAATTGCAGAATTTTATCAGAAACACTAAGTCCACGCTCATCTTTTTCCTGCAAAAAAGGAAGATACTGTTCTGCCTGCTGCAAAATAGCTTTCATTTCTCTTGCATGTACCTGATTCGGAATAACACCATTGGATGCCGTCAGCTGCTTCGGAAGAAAATTCTCCTTTTCCATTTCACTTAAAATATAACTTACATCAGCATCATCCTGTGAAAATTTTTCTATGGCCTTTTTAATCCGTTTATATAAATCTTCCTGTTTTCCGCCCTCTAATCCCCGTCGATAAGTTTCATGATAATTCACACTGCCAACATAGGCACTATAACTTCCTGCTTTTGCATTTTCATTACGAAACATTTCAAAATACTCTTTTGCATTATATTTCTTCAAAACGGATTTTAAAATTTTCAAATCTACTTTATGTTTTTCGTAAGAAGCAACGCGCGCCATCGACAAATAGGAAAACCCTTTCATAATTCCTGCCAGCATCCCACTATCGTGAATCTCTTTCACCGCCTGAATCAGTTCCATTTCATCCTCATCTAAAATTTCCTGAAGCGTAATCTCTTTTTCTTCATAATCAGAATCCTGAAATGAAAATGCCAGCTTTTTATGTTCTTCGTCATATTCTTTATACGGAAACAGATCTAATAATTTTCCCTTTAATCCACACATAAGATTTACAAGCTGGACTTCACGCTTTTGCTTCTTGTTAAGTCCCAGTTCTGCAAATAAGCGTTCTGATTTTTTCTTTCTGGAATCACTGCTGCTCAAAATTTCTTCCAGACATTTATCAGATAAATTTTCCGGAAACTCTACTTCCATCTCTTTTGCAGTTTCCACAAACGTCTGATATACCTCTCCAATGTTGTCATTTTTTCCATCGACACCTAACGAATTGTTTAAAAAATGTCCTCTGTGTTTAAACATATTTACTAATGCAAGATAAATCAGACGCACGTCATGCGGTTCCGATGATTCTATCAATTCTTTTCTCAGGTGAAAAACCGTCGGATATTTTTCGTAATATTCTACATCAGAAAATAATTTATCTGTAAACAGACCATATTTTTGTTTATTTTCTTCGCTACGATCTTCTACAAAATATTTACTTTCATCTAATCTGAGGAAAAATCCCGGATCAACTTTTTCAATTTCATCTGAAAACAATTCTCTCAAAACGCCTATACGTGCTACTTCTCTCTGTCTGCGCCGTCTGCTTACCCGAAAATTTCTGCGTTCTACCGATGTACTTGCTTCATCAAACAAACGCACACCCCACAAATCTTTTCCTTTTGCCCTTAATATATGATAATTTTGGTCTGTCACCGCCCAGCCAAGAGAATTCGTTCCCATATCCAATCCAAGATAATACGTTTTTTCTGTTCCCATTTTTTACCTCCTGTTATTGACAGACAACTTCACCTGTGCTATTCTTATAGCACAAACTTGCAAGGTGAGTGCAAATAAGGATTTATCCGATATCGATTGCTCGCATTGTGCGGCATCCAAAAGACTTCATAAAACGAAGTCTTTTTTATTTTCCCCTGTTGTCAATTTTCCCTTTTCACATGAATAATATAATTTATTGTACACTATTATTATTATATATACAATTACATTTTTATATATAGAAAAAAAAGATGCCATCAGCATTAATTTTCTGATAGCATCTTTTTATTGTAATTCCACATAAAAAGGAGCTGAGCTTTCTCTCAACTCCTTCATTTCATTACATATCCTGACAATTAGTCAACTGCGATGATCTCTTTTTTATTGTAAGCACCACAGGATTTGCATACTCTGTGTGGAACCATAAGTTCGCCACATTTGCTGCATTTTACTAAAGTCGGAGCAGACATTTTCCAGTTTGCTCTTCTTCTATCTCTTCTACCTTTGGAAGATTTATTTTTTGGACAAATAGACATTTCGTTACACCTCCAATTTATCTGAATCTAAGTGAATTGTTCTGAATCACACTCAGTTGATTATACACAGAACTATAACTCTTGTCAACAGATTTTTTTCATTTTGTGTAATTATTTTACTAATGCTACTGTCTCTCTTGCGATTGCAAGCTCTTCGTTTGTAGGGATGACACAAACTGTTACTTTGGAATCCGGAGTAGAGATTACGATATCATCGCCTCTCTTGCCGTTTGCTTCCTCGTCTACAGTAATTCCAAGGTATCCAAGGTATGCTAATACTTTAGAACGAACCAGCGGAGCATTCTCGCCGATACCTGCTGTAAATGCGATCACATCTACACCGTTCATTGCTGCTACGTAAGAACCGATGTATTTTGCTACACGATAGCTGAATACTTCGATCGCTGCTGCTGCACGCTCGTTGCCAGCTTCCATACCTTCCTCAAGGTCACGGAAATCGCTGGAAAGTCCGGAAATACCCTGTACACCGGATTTTTTGTTTAATACGTTCATAACACCTGCGATATCAAGGTTCTCTTTTTTAGCGATGAACTCCATGATAGCCGGATCGATATCACCGGAACGTGTTCCCATTACAAGACCTTCCAATGGTGTAAGACCCATGGATGTATCTACGCATTTTCCGTTTAATACAGCACTGATGGAAGCACCGTTTCCAAGGTGAGCAACGATGATCTTGGAATCGTTGATGTCTTTGCCAAGGAACTCAGCAACGTGTTTGGATACGAAGCTGTGGCTTGTTCCGTGGAAGCCGTATCTTCTTACTTTATATTTCTCATAGTACTCATATGGAAGTCCGTAGAGATATGCTTTCTCCGGCATTGTCTGATGGAAAGCGGTATCAAATACACCAACCATCGGTACACCTGGCATCAGATCCTGGCAAGCACGGATACCGATTAAGTTTGCCGGGTTGTGAAGCGGTGCAAGATCGTTGCACTCTTCTACTGCTGCAAGCATTTCTGGTGTGATAACTGCTGAAGAAGCGAATTTCTCACCACCGTGTACAATACGATGTCCAACTGCATTTACTTCTGCAAGGCTTGCGATTGCACCTGTTTTCTCATTTACAAGAGCGTCAAGTACAAGCTGGATAGCTTCTTTATGTGTAGGCATTGGAGCCTCTGTAATTTCTTTGTCAAGACCTGCTTTCTGATATGTAAGTCTTCCGTCAATGCCGATTCTCTCGCAAAGACCTTTTGCAAGTACAGCCTCTGTATCAGAGTTGATCAGCTGATATTTCAGTGATGAACTACCACAGTTGATTACTAATACGTTCATTATTTATGTTCTCCCTTCATTTTTCCTTTGACTTTCCGTCAAAATACCTGTCTTTTCTATTATATCTCAAATTTTCTGTTTCGCAAGAGGTTACCAACTGGTTTTTAGGAAGATTTTCCCGTTGCATCTGTTTTCATACATCATATTTTATCCAAAAAGTAAAATCCATCCTGCTTTCCACACGAATTTATTTGTTTTTCTACATCATTCATGCTATGCTTTTTTCTGAAAAAACATGCAGAATGTATTTTCACATCATCACGATTGTGACATTATCCACATAGCTAAATTTAATGTTCAGATAATGTTCAAAAATTTTAAAAACAAAAACGTTCAGGAGCATCAGACACTATGAAAGTCACTGGCATCATCGCAGAATACAATCCGTTCCACAACGGACACGCATTTCATATAGAAGAAACACGAAAAAATACGCAGGCAGACTACTGCATCGCCGTCATAAGTGGAGACTTTGTGCAGCGCGGTGCCCCTGCCCTGTTAAATAAATACGACCGTGCAAAAATGGCTCTGGAAAACGGCATCGATCTGGTCATTGAATTGCCGGTAATCGCTGCCACTTCCAGTGCGGAAAATTTTGCACAGGGTGGCGTCTGCCTGCTGGATGCCCTCGGTGTCGTGTCTCACATCAGCTTTGGTGCGGAAGCAGCCACCGCTTCTGCTGTCGATCTGCTTGGCAGATTAGCCGCCTTTTTTGCATTTGAGCCACCTGCATTTCGGGAATATCTGGATCAGGCCTTAAAATCCGGCTGCAGTTTCCCGGCGGCCCGGGCAAAAACTGCACTCACTTGTCTCCAGCAGACACATTCAGATTCCATGGATGCAAACACACTTGCTCAGCTTGAACAGCTGCTTGCCTCACCAAATAATATTCTTGCCATTGAATACATGAAAGCCATCCGCCGGCATGACTGCAAGCTAACACCGTCTGTCGTTACCCGAACCGGTGCTGGCTACCATGACGCCGATACGGATACGGAACTTGCCAGTGCTTCTGCCCTGCGTAACTTTATTTTTCAGAATAGCTCTGAGCAGAAAAACAATGCTGATACGCTGAATCAAATGTTGACACACACGGTTCCGGATTCTGTTCGTGAACTGCTGCTGACTGCATATGAAAACCATGCATTTTTGCAGGAAGATGATTTTTCTGATTTATTATATTATGAACTTCAGCGTCAGCTCCTGCATCCGACTGCATCTGACGCCGATGCCACACGTTCTGATCTGGCACAGCGCATTACAAATAAACTGGAAGCATTTACCTGCTGGTCTGAATTTGTGTCTGATTTAAAGACAAAAAACCAGACTTACACGGCCATCAGCCGCTATTTGCAGCACGCCTTACTTGGCATTGATGATGAACTTCTGACTGCTGCCCAAAACTGCCATTACGCACCGTATGCCCGCATTCTTGGTTTTCGAAAAGATGCTTCGCCTTTACTGAAGGAATTGCAGGCACACAGTCAAATTCCACTTCTGCGCAAAATTGCAAAAGAACGCCAGGAACTGATGCCGGAACAGCAGAAACTTCTGGATCTCGATATTTATGCAGCTGATCTGTACAACCGGATTCTTTTTACAAAATCCGGCATTCAACGAAAAAACGAATATCGTGAACCATTGATCATTTTATAATATCTATATAAATGCGCTGTGATTCTGAAAAATTTGCCCTAACTTACTTTTATCAGAGTCACGCGCATATTTTCATTCTTCTCCCCCAAAAAACAACGAACTTCATTCCTACATTTCAACAAATCTTTTGCATTTTCATCATCGTTCCACGCATATTCCATGACGTCATTACGTTACTATCTTGCAGTAAATCTTGCATAATATATACTTTATATCTTATTTTTGAATTTTTCAGAATCATTTCCTTCATTTTTCCTTGTTATTTATTTAACATTATCATCTTTTTGTACTTTTTTGAATTATTTCATTTTTTCTCTTGCATTTTTCTTTCAACTTCCATATACTTTTAAACATGGTGTCACACATTGACACTAAGGGGAAAATTTTTTAATAATAATTTGTGAAATTAAAAGGAGTATGACACATGAACAATCAGGTACAGATCAGAAAGTTCAAAAAAGTTCTGGTAGCAAATCGTGGTGAGATCGCCATTCGTGTATTCCGAGCCTTGAACGAGCTGGGAATCACAACCGTCAGCATTTATTCCAAGGAAGACCGCTATGCACTCTTCCGCTCCAAAGCAGATGAATCTTATCCGCTGAATCCGGAAAAAGGACCGATCGATGCATATCTTGACATTGATACTATTATCAAGATCGCTCTGGCAGCAAACGTTGACGCTATCCATCCGGGATACGGATTTTTATCAGAGAATCCGGATTTTGTAGATGCCTGTGAAAGAAACGGCATTGTATTTATCGGACCTTCCAGTCAGATCATGAATGCAATGGGTGACAAAATTTCTTCCAAAAAAATGGCAATCGATGCCCAGGTACCGATTATTCCTGGTGTTGACTACGCAATTAAAGATATTGATACAGCAACAAAAATCGCAGCAGAGGTTGGTTTCCCGATCATGCTGAAAGCTTCCAACGGCGGCGGCGGACGTGGTATGCGTATCGTAAACGCAATGGAAGATCTGGAAAAAGAATTTAATGAAGCAAAAAATGAGTCTAAAAAAGCATTTGGTGATGACAAGATTTTCATTGAGAAATATCTGCGCGCACCAAAACACATCGAAGTTCAGATTTTAGGCGATAATTACGGAAACGTTGTTCATCTTTTTGATCGTGACTGTTCTGTACAGAGACGCCATCAGAAAGTGGTTGAGTATGCGCCGGCCTTCTCTATTCCGGAAGAAACCCGTAAAACTATTTTTGACTCTGCCATCCGCCTTTCCAAAGCAGTTGGCTACCGCAACGCCGGTACACTGGAGTTCCTGGTTGATGCAGACAACCACCCATACTTTATCGAAATGAACCCTCGTATCCAGGTAGAGCATACCGTCAGCGAGGAAATTACAAATATCGATCTGGTGCAGTCCCAGATTCTGGTAGCGGAAGGATATCCGCTGGATTCCGATAAGATCAACATCAAATCTCAGGATGACATCCACTGCATCGGTTATTCCATTCAGACCCGTGTTACCACTGAAGATCCGGCAAACAACTTCATGCCTGATACCGGTGAGATCACTGTTTACCGTTCCGGTTCCGGAAAAGGTATCCGTCTGGACGGCGGTAATGCTTACACCGGCGCTGTGATCTCTCCTTACTACGACAGCCTTCTGGTAAAAGCAATTTCCATCGACCGTACCTTTGAAGGTGCTGTACGTAAATCCATCCGTGCATTACAGGAAATGCGTATCCGTGGTGTAAAAACAAATATTCCGTTCCTGATCAACGTGCTGCATCATCCAACCTTCGTTGCAGGAAAATGTTATACCACTTTCATTGAGGAGACACCGGAGCTGTTCCAGCTCACACAGAGCCAGGACCGTGCGACCAAGATTATTGAGTTTATCGGTGACCGTATCGTCAACTCCCAGAAAGGTCAGAAACCACACTATGAAAATCGTGTGCTTCCGAAACTGAATCAGACAAAACCGGTATATGGAGCCCGTGATGAGTTCCTGAAACTTGGTGCAGAAGGTTTCATGCAGAAAATTCTGAAAGAAGATAAATTATACGTTACAGATACTACCATGCGTGACGCTCAGCAGTCTCTGATGGCAACCCGTATGAGAAGTAAAGATCTGTGCGGTGCTGCTTACGCTACAAACGCATACATGCAGAATGCTTTTTCCGTGGAGGCCTGGGGTGGTGCTACTTACGATACCGCTTACCGTTTCCTGAAAGAATCTCCATGGAAACGTCTGGAACTTTTGAGAAAACGTATGCCAAACACACTGATCCAGATGCTGCTGCGTGCTTCCAACGCCGTCGGATACAGCAACTACCCTGATAATGTGGTTCAGGAGTTTATCAAAATTTCTGCTGCTCACGGTATTGATGTGTTCCGTATTTTTGACAGTTTAAACTGGGTAGAAAATATGAAAATGCCGATCGAAGAGGCATTAAAAACCGGCAAGATTGTAGAAGGAACCATCTGCTATACCGGCGATATCACAAGCCCGACAGAAACAAAATATACACTGGATTATTATGTAAAAATGGCTCTGGAACTGGAGTCCTTAGGATGTCATTCCATCGCCATCAAAGATATGGCAGCACTGTTAAAACCGCGTGCCGCAAAAGAACTGGTAACTGCTCTGAAACAGGAACTTCATGTACCGCTTCACTTACATACACACGATTCTACCGGAAACGGTGTCAGCACGGTTTTGATGGCCGCGGAAGCTGGTGTAGATATCGTGGATCTGGCGATTGAGTCTATGTCTTCCATGACAAGCCAGCCTTCTATGAACGCGGTCGTAGAAGCTCTGCGTGGCAGCAAACGTGATACCGGTCTCGATTTTGAGGAACTGGATGAGCTCAGCCGTTACTACGGACGTATCCGTAAAGTTTACGAGCAGTTTGAGAGTGATATGAAAGCTCCGAATGCTGAGATTTACAAATATGAGATTCCTGGTGGACAGTACTCCAACCTGTTAGCTCAGGTTACAAGCATGGGTTCTGCAGATGAATTTGAATCCATCAAAGCATTATACAAAGATGCCAACGATCTGCTTGGAAATATCGTAAAAGTTACTCCGACTTCCAAAGCGGTCGGCGATCTGGCAATCTTTATGTTTAAAAACGGTCTGACCAAAGAAAATATCCTGACAGCTGGTGCCGGACTCTCCTATCCGGATTCTGTTGTATCCTACTTCCAGGGTATGATGGGACAGCCTTACGGCGGATTCCCGAAAGAGCTTCAGAAGATCGTTCTGAAAGACATTGAGCCGCTGACAGACCGCCCGGGTAAATCTCTCCCGCCAGTTGATTTTGAAGCAATCAAAAAACATCTGATTGAGAAATACAATTATGGTGATAAATCCGAAGAGGTTATGAATCAGAAAGCCATCAGCTATGCGCTGTATCCGAAGGTTTATGAGGACTACTGCGAGCATTTCCAGATGTACAATGATGTAACTCGTCTGGAGAGCCACGTTTACTTCTACGGATTACGCAAAGGTGAGGAAACTTACCTGAATATCGGCGAAGGAAAACAGCTTCTGATCAAATATCTGGAGGAAGGCGAACCGGATGAAAACGGTATCCGCACTCTGACGTTCCAGGTAAATGGTATGCTTCGTACCGTCAAGATTCAGGATAAGAACCTTGAGATCAAAGCGGACCGCAAGCTGAAAGCAGACAAGACAAATCCGCAGCACCTTGGTTCTTCTATTCCGGGTACGGTTGGAAAAGTACTTGTAAAAGAAGGCGATGCGGTAACAGAGAATATGCCGCTGCTTACTGTAGAGGCTATGAAGATGGAGACAACTGTTGTGTCCAAGATTACTGGTACGGTCGACAAGATTTATGTACAGCAGGGTGATACGGTATCACAGGATGATCTGTTGATTTCCTTCCATATCGTAAAATAAGATGTAACGTCCGAAAACGAAATTAGTAAAAAGAAAACAACATAGCAGACACGTGCAGTTTTCTATCTCTGCTGCACCGCTTATCTCCGGCTTTCTTTGCGAACTCGTACGCAAAACCAGCGTACTCAAACACACTCCGAAAGCCGGGCTAGGCGCAGCAGATCTTACGAAAACTCGCACTACCGTCTTGTTATGTTGTTTTCTTTTTACATTTTTTCGTTTTCTACGTTATGGAGCCGCTGACGCAAAAAATTCTACCTATACACCCTTGTGAATCGCATTGTCACCGTAACGCCTTTTGATCTTTGCAATGGCATCGTCTAAACTTGCCAGTTTTTTCTGTTTCTGTGCTTCTTTTTCCCGTCGAAGTTCTTCCTGTTTTTCCTGCTTCTGGTATTTTCCAAGATCGAACAGACTGATCTGTGTCGGTTCTTCTTCGTCCTGCAATTTGGTTGTACGGATACCAAGCAACCGGATTGGTTCGCCGTCCCAGAGTTCGTTAAACAGCTGACAGGCGCACTGATAGATTTCCATTTCTTCTGCGGTCGGTGTCAGTATGGTTGTCTGATGTGATACGGAACGAAAGGAAGCATATTTGATTTCCGTGCTAATCTGTGCCGCCAGAAAATGATGTTTTTTCAGACGTTGTGAAACGCTGACGGCCAATTCTTTTAATACGGCGTATGCCTCTTCTTCTGTCTCTGCATTGTTTGCCAGTGTCGTGGAATTTCCCACGCCCTTGGCTTTTGGTTTTTCTTTTACAACCTGTCCGTCATCGATGCCATTTGCATAATTCCAGAGCATTCCACCATGACTTTTCAGCCAGCTTTCTACCACCGCTTTATCGGTGCGCGCCAGATCCCCAATCGTGTGGATTCCCATTTTTTGCAATAACTTTGCACTGCTTTTTCCACACATATGCAGAGAACCGATTGGCAATGGCCAAAGTTTTTTCTGGATTTCACCTACATATAAGGTGTGAACTAAATTCGGTTTTTTGAAATCCGATGCCATTTTTGCCAGTACTTTTCGGTCCGAAATTCCTACGTTTACGGTAAATCCAAAGGTGTCATACACGCTGTCCTTGATATAGGCCGCTGCTGCCTCCGGACTTGGAAATCGGCCTCGAATCGGTTCAAAGGACATATAACATTCATCGATGCTGACCTGCTCAATTTCGTCACAAATACTGCGCAGATGGCGCATCAGTTTCTGACTCATGTCACGGTAATACGCGTGATCCGGTGGAACCATTACAAGTGTCGGGCATTTTTGAAATGCACTGGCAACGGTTTCTGCCGTCTGGATACCAAAAGCCTTTGCCGGAATGGATTTTGCGACAACGATTCCATGACGGGTTTCCTGATCTCCGCCTACGATGGATGGAATCGTGCGCAGATCCTGTGTGCTGCCGTTTTGTAATTCCCGTAATGCACTCCAGCTTAAATACGCGGAATTTACATCGATGTGAAATATGATAGCATTATCGTTTAAAATCATAGTATCTCCCCCAATGACCACTATATCCACTGCCAATATACTTAATATTATTCATATCCTTTATATGTCGCTTTATCGTCCTTGTACTAGATAATCACGATGCGCTAACGCATTTACCAATGCCTCATGATAACTCCGTTCAACATACTCCGGCATTTCCTCTCTGGAATTTGCCGTCTTTCTCCACATCATTTTTGCATTTCTCTTAATAAAAGCTTCCCCATTGTCAATCAAAGACAACACACTTCCAGAATACTCTGCATCATCAAATGCATCTATCGTTCCACCCATTTTATTTAATCCATTCCATCTTGTACAAAAAAGTCTGGAACATCGGATTGGGCTTTCATCTGCAATTAACACACCTGCATTAGTAAGATATCCTTGCTCATTCGCCAGACCAAACGAAATCAGATCTTTTTCATCAAAACTTGTTCCTGTCCATTTTTTATAACGTTCCCGAAGTTTTGAAAATGCATAGTCCTCTACTTTATACGTTGAAATCTGTGAATCATAGGATGTATTTTTTCCTCTGAGTACCAAACGTTTCAGTTCTGTTGCTTCTCCAACTAGATCTTTAATATTCATATAAATGCTCACCCTCTACATTTTCTTTTTTATAACTGTTCCTTTATCCATGCAGCTAATTTTTTTCGCTTATATTTTTTAGCAAAATCACTTGGCTGCTTTCCATCAAATGTGTGTAATTTTAAATCTACTACTGATAACTTCATCCAAAAATCATATAGCGGCTCTAATTCTTCTTCTGTAAACGGCAACGCCATCATGAGTTCAATCGGAAGTATGTTTTTCTCCCCTGCCTGATTAGGATCCGCACCAGCTTTAAACAGTCGATCACAAAGTTCTGCTGTCCGTAAAACATCATAACTTTTTCTTCGAAATAAAGTATGATATGGTCCATCAAAATCTCTTGTTTTCTTTTCTAAAATACAATTTTCCTTATTTTCAGTACATTTTGACAGTAAAAACGAAGATATTTCATAACAGCTTCCCATATCTGGGTTAGAAAGTGCATAGTAAATCAGACCTTTGTCATAAAAATACTGCATTTCATCATCTTCTCGAAATTTCTGTAAAAACTCATCTGTCGTTCCCCATGCTGCAATCCACGCCACATCACGTTGTATAATGTGTTGTAACTTGCCCAGCACGTATAACTCTTGAAAAAGCTCGTCAGCAAATAACTCTGTATCTACAATACTTTTCTTCTTTCCACTTTCTTTTAATGTAATTTGAGGAATTAAATCTGGAATCTGATTCAAATACCCATAGTTTTTAGGATAATTTACCAGTAGCTCTCCATTCTGTTCATGCCTGCGACGATATAACTCATATTCTTTGCAGAATGATTTCGCATTTGGAAGTGCTAATATCTCAAATAATTCTGCTCCAAGATAATGCTCTGCCAGAGCGAACAGACCATGTGCAAAAATATTAATCACTTTATTATATTTTTCATTTCCATAACCGATATATGTAGTATTTTCTGTCACCCGCTGTTCTTCTATACAGATTTGTTCTATAAGTTCCGTAAGATTTTCTGTGCGTTTTTCCCACAGATCTACAAAATACTGTATAATCAGAAGATCGTACTTGCGCTGTTTTCGTGCTTGAAATTTTTCCACCAATGCAAGAGCTTCACTCATCATAGTTTCATCTTTGTAGAATATTCCCATAAACAGATTCGGAATCGTATCATATGGGACTGCTGTGCCACAAAGTCCAAGGCTATACGGCATCGCTTTTTCTACAAATCCCTTGTCATTACAGGCTAACGCAGTTACTGATGCGCCAAAGAAGCGTACATGATTACATCCTCCATCTAAAGTTGCACTCGATGCGAAATTCAGGCGATTCCCCTGATAAATTCCATGAAACATATTGAAAAATTCTCCACTTTCACAGGATAAACAACTTCCAAGATAACTTAATTCATCCGTCGCCTTCCGACATTGTTGAAATAATGTACTCTGAAAGCGAAAAGGCTCTGTAAATTCTAGAAGCCGTTCAGATTCTTTTTCCTCTATTGTATGTATGGACAATATTTTCTTTAACTTTTTTGCTATCTTCTCACGTTGCGTCATAGTTTTTCTCCCGACTTTTTCAAAATTTAAATTCAGTAACTATCCAAAACAATTTCCTTATACTTTCTACTTAGTTAGCAACAAAAAGCGACTTATTCCCATCATTTATCTTGATCAATGTCTCTATTATTCTTCCTGCAAATTCAGATAACGATTTTCTCCTTCTGATAATTCCACCGTAAATGCACGCAGATTTTCATCCAATCTGAATGCCTTTGTCGTACTCACAAGTACATACATATTCAAGCCCTGCTGAAACATCCAGGCCAGTGCAATCTGTGACACTGTGCAGCCTTTTTTCTCTGCCAGTTCTTCACAGCGTGCCAGACGCTTAAAATTATCATGGCAGACATAGCCTTTCACGCAAAATGGATCTAAGATCTCCGCTGCCTGCGCTTCCTGACTGCTTTTGATTCTGCCAGCCATTAAGCCACGTGCCAGACTGGAATACACAATGATCGGCATCTGATTGTCCCGATACCAGCTTCGGGCAGCTTCATTCTGTGTTCCGGTTATGGTCACACAATCGCCGCCCCATGGATCCGCTACTTGCTCCGCCAGACCAAAATGAGGACTGGAAACGGAAAATCCCTGAAGATGATGTTCTTTTGCATAACTATTTGCTTCTTCGATTCTCTCATGCGTCCAGTTTGATACACCAAATACTTTGATTTTTCCCGCTTTTTGCAATTCATTTAAGGTATCGATCATTTCACTGACTGGTGTCTTTGGATCATCACGATGCAGGAGATAAATGTCGATATAATCTGTCTGCAAGGCCTGCAGGCTCTCAGCAAGTTCTGTCTCGATCACCTTACGGTTTACACACACAGAACCATCCGAATCACAGTTTCCGCATTTACTGATTACCACTACCTGTTCTCTGTTGTCACGTCGCTTCATCCAATTGCCAAGTGACTCTTCTGCCCGGTCATAGCCTCTGGCTGTATCAAAAGTATTGATTCCTTTTGCAAGTGCTGCATCTAATATCTCATCTGCGTTTTCGCCTTCCATCATCAATTCAATGGCTGTGCCAAAAATCATGCGTGAAACTGGCTTTTCCAGTCCTGCTATTTTACCGTATCTGCATAATTTTTTGTTTTCATAAATATCGTTCCCCATACTATCCCTCTCTCTTTTCCCAGACTAATTTTTAGCACGTTTCATTCTCTTTCCTCAAATCAATTTATCTGATTTTTGTCTACCTCCTAAAGGTATCCAAAAAACTTCCGCCGATTATTTTTTACCTCGTACACTTGTTTCCCCTATTGTAACATATTCTCTTTTTTCATACCATTCCTATCTTGACATATATAGATATCCGATATATATTATATATAGATAATCTATATATAATAAAATATAAAATCTGGTTCATTTAGCTAAAATTACATCGTCAATGACAAAAAGAGATACTTTTCACTAAATATCGATACCACATCTATTTTAAAGGAGGATTTACTTATGGCAGTAGACAAAAGTCTGATTTCCGGAAGCACCACCATGCTGGTCTTACGGCTTTTGGAAGAAAAAGACATGTACGGTTACGAAATGATCGAAACATTACAAGAGAAATCACAGAATGTATTTCAATTGAAGGCGGGCACGCTTTACCCGCTGCTTCACTCTCTGGAAGAAAAAGGCTACGTTTCTTCTTACGAAGATGCCGTTGGCCAGAAAACAAGAAAATACTATTCGCTGACAAAAAGTGGGAAAAAATTTCTCTCCCAGAAAAAACAGGAATGGCAGGAATATTCTTCAGCTGTCGCTAATATCCTGACGGCTGATCAAAATACTGTCTTTCCAATGTTGACACCACAAATGGAGGGATGAATATGAGCAAAAAACGATATATGGAACTGCTGCTGGAGCAGATCCGAAACAAACAGGCCAAAGAACTGGTAGCGCGTGAAGTCAACGCTCACATTGAAGATCAGGAAGAAGCCTACCTGTCTCAGGGACTGACTGCATACGATGCGGAACGCAGAGCTGTTCTGGATATGGGCGATCCTGTGGAAACCGGTGTGTCACTGGACGCGGTTCACAAACCGAAAATGTCCTGGAGTATGGTGATTTTGACGGCTATTATCTCTGCACTTGGGCTTTTTATGTTATGGATGATTTGCAAAGGGAACTCAGATTTTGAGACTGCTGCGCTGTTGAAAAAACAGATCATTTACCTGATCATCGGATTCGGAATCATGCTTTTTATCTGTAAAATCGATTACAGTCGGATTTTTCAGCGTTCCGGTATACTGGCACTCCTTTACCTTGGATTTTTGATTTTGCAGGATACAGGATTCCTTCGCTTCACCAGTACTGTAACGATTCCCTATCTGCTCAGCATCCCTATTTTTTGCGGATTATTATACAAGTTCCGAAAACGAAGCTGGTATCACCTACTGATTCCTGCCGGTTTTATGCTTACATCTATCCTGTTGATGCACTACCTCTGGTTATTTGCATCTTATAAAGTCGTTCTTGTATTTACAAGTGCCATCCTCGTTACAGTAGCAGTTTGCAAAGAATGGTATTCGATCCGTAAAAAAATATTTGTACCGATACTCTGGGGTTGTATCATCGGCATTCCTGCACTGTTTTTACTGATGCCTTATAAATTTCCAAATCTGTTTCCACCGTATGTTTGTGCCCGTATTTCCAACTGGATCTATCCGTTTGAAAATACATACCAGTCTATGGTGCATGCAGCAATGACCAGAAGCCGCTTATTCGGTCACAGTTCCCCTTTAATTATGGACTTTGATTCCCTGATCAGTGACTATATGGTTGTAAATATAACTGCCAGATATGGTCTGATCCTTACATGCATTCTTGCTGTTTTATTTATCGCATTTTGTGTCCGACTGTTTTATCTGGCCTTTCACCAGAAAAATCAACTTGGCATGATTCTGGGACTTGGATGCAGTCTGGCTTTGACAGTAGAAGTTGTGAAATACTTCCTCATGAACCTTGGTGTGATCCCAATGACAAATGGATTTCTCCCACTGTTTTCCTACGGTGGCAGCGTTACACTTATCTCCTATATATTTGTTGGAATTTTACTGAGTATCTATCGGAATCAGAACTTGATCGATGAAACCAGACCGAGACGGTTTCGTATTCGTCTGAAAATTGAACGGGAATAACAAAAAATCCGGCAGGTCTTCAGATGCATATTTCATGCTTCTGTCCTCTGCCGGATTTTCACTTTTCACTCTATCTTACTTATTTTTCAACACTCAATCTTCAAACAAAAAATATTTGCATTTCACTTTACTGCATATTCAATAACCGCAATGATTTTCAATCTGCATTTTGGCTATTACAACAATCACCATTTTAGTGATGGAACAGACGAATACCTGTAAAGCACATTGCCATATTGTATTTGTTGCAGGTATCAATAACATTGTCATCACGGATGGATCCACCCGGTTCAGCCACATATTTTACGCCGCTCTTGTGTGCGCGCTCGATGTTGTCACCAAACGGGAAGAATGCATCAGAGCCGAGTGCAACATCTGTATTTTTATCCAGCCATGCACGTTTCTCCTCTGCTGTAAATACAGGCGGTTTTACTTTGAAAATATTCTCCCATGCGCCGTCTGCAAGTACATCCATGTACTCATCACCGATGTACAGGTCAATCGCATTGTCACGGTCTGCACGTTTGATGCCGTCTACGAACTGAAGATTCAGTACCTGTGGAGCCTGACGAAGGAACCAGTTGTCTGCCTTCTGTCCTGCCAGACGGGTACAATGGATTCTGGACTGCTGTCCTGCACCGATTCCGATAGCCTGTCCGCCTTTTGCATAACATACGGAATTGGACTGTGTATATTTCAGAGTGATCAGGGAAATGATCAGATCAATTTTTGCGGAATCCGGAATTTCTTTGTTCTCTGTTACAACATTTCCAAGGAAATCGCGGTCGATTTTCAGCTCATTTCTTCCCTGCTCGAAAGTAACACCAAATACCTGTTTGTGCTCAACCGGCTCTGGAACGTAATTCGGGTCGATCTCGATCACGTTGTATTTGCCGCCTTTTTTCGCTTTCAGGATTTCTAATGCTTCCGGCTCATAGCCCGGAGCGATGACACCGTCGGAAACCTCACGTTTGATGATTTTTGCTGTGCTGACATCGCAGACATCAGACAGGGAAATGAAATCACCGAAGGAAGACATACGGTCTGCACCTCTGGCTCTTGCGTAAGCGCTTGCCAGCGGAGAAAGCTCACCCAGATCATCTACCCAATAGATTTTGCTCTCGATCTCTGTCAGGGGAAGTCCTACTGCTGCGCCTGCCGGAGATACGTGCTTGAAAGAAGTTGCTGCCGGAAGTCCGGTTGCTGCTTTCAGCTCACGTACTAACTGCCAGCCGTTGAAAGCATCCAAGAAGTTGATGTATCCCGGTTTTCCGTTTAATACTTTGATTGGCAGATCTGCACCGTTCTCCATGTAAATACGGGACGGTTTCTGATTTGGGTTACAGCCATATTTTAACTCTAATTCGTTCATTCTGATTCCTCCGATCACTATATGTTCACACAGACGTTTATTTTTATCAAATATCTGTATGATTTACCGTGTTTTTATTTCAACAAAGAATAATATCGATAAAAATTAATCCTGATGTTTGTTTACGATACGTGTCTCGTAAGTACCGTCTGCGATGTTGATATAACGAACAAACAGGGAAACTTTATTATCTGCGTTTAAGCTCTCCCATAAAAGTTTTGTATACTCGTCAATATCGTCTACAACATCTACCAGCTCCGGCTCTCCCTCAAAGCTTGGCAGCGGATTGCCATCGTTCATATAAGTATGAATGAAACGTGCCTCACCTGCAGCCGGTGTCTCATAAGCAAAGGTATAACGGTTGCATCCCTCCGGATTGCCGTTGTTGCTCTTTAAAATAGACATTGCATAGCTAAATTTTCCGTTTTCTACATGCATGATACCGGAAATACGTGGTGTGTAGTTCGGGCCGTCCGGCTCAAACTCACGGCAGCGTAAGGACTGCTCAAATGTCATCTGACGATCCATCTGATCATAAATGGTATCTGTCTGATCTCCGTTTGTTACGATTGTTTTATTTCCCAATACACGAACCGGTGCGTAGATGATCAGGCTTGGATCTTCCAACTTGGATGAATCGTAGGCCTGTGTGCGGATGCCCTCTCCGTCCTCTACAAATACACGGTTTCTGCTGTTTTCACTTCTTCCCATGATAAAGTACGCGGTAACGGCTTTGCTTCCATCGGATGTTTTGCCGATGATAATGCCTCTTCCCGGGTAAGAATTCTCCTGTAACTGCTTTGCAATAGAACGCATTTCCATATCATGTCCTCCTTCGTGTGGTACCCCTTGTCATGGTTAATTATCATAGAAATATTCACAGATTCTTTTTCAGATATCGTTACAAGAAAGTGTGCTATCATGCACTTACGTATCTGAAATTATCAATAGCACATCTTTCTTGCCCGCGCCGAGCACGATTGCGAAGCAATATTTTCCTCTCGTGCGAGTGTGCATTGTTAGCACGAAGTGCTTTTATTTGATAGGAAATTCAACATAATTTCCTATCAAGTAAAAAATAGAATCCTCCGGTGAATTTTTCTCATCTATTCAAAGTGTAACATGCAAAATATATTTTTACAACCACCGATTCTTATTAATGCCATTAATTTATTTACTTATTTTTATTAGAAATATTAATATATATTCTTTTTATAAAATTCTCTAAGAAAAACTATATGCAACCATACTTTTAACGATAATATCAGTAAATATATTTTTCTGAAAAATATAAAAATCCCCACAACCGGTTAAGCTGTGGGGATACATTATCATTTGATTAATTTTTAAAACTATGAATCGGAGCCGGAATACGTCCCTGACGATTTACAAAGTTTGCGCAGGAATACTGATTTACCGGCATGATCGGTGCATAACCTAACAGTCCACCGAACTCTACCATCTCTCCAACGCCTTTTCCGATGACCGGAATCAGACGAACTGCGGTTGTTTTCTGGTTTACCATACCGATGGCCATCTCATCCGCAATAATACCGGAAATCGTTGTTGCCGGTGTATCTCCCGGAATGGCGATCATATCCAGACCAACGGAGCATACGCATGTCATAGCCTCTAATTTTTCCAGTGTCAGCGCATTTGCTTTTACCGCGTCGATCATTCCCTGATCTTCGCTGACCGGAATAAACGCACCACTTAATCCACCGACATAGGAAGATGCCATGATACCGCCTTTTTTCACCTGATCATTCAGCATAGCTAACGCTGCGGTTGTACCCGGTGCTCCGGCATACTCCAAACCGATCTCCTCAAGGATCTCAGCCACACTGTCACCAACTGCCGGTGTCGGAGCCAGAGACAGATCAATGATTCCGAACGGAATGCCAAGCATTTTGGAAGCCTCTTTTGCAACTAACTGACCAACACGGGTGATCTTGAATGCTGTCTTTTTGATTGTCTCACAAAGTACCTCGAAGCTCTCGCCTCTTACTTTTTCCAGAGCAGTCTTTACAACACCCGGTCCGCTGACACCTACGTTAATGATGGCATCTGCTTCTGTCACACCGTGGAACGCGCCTGCCATAAATGGATTATCATCCGGTGCGTTACAGAATACTACCAGTTTTGCGCATCCAAGTGAATCTGCATCTTTTGTATATTCTGCGGTCTCTTTGACGATCTCACCCATGAGACGTACCGCATCCATATTGATACCGGTTTTGGTGGAACCAAGGTTTACGGAGCTGCAGACACGCTCGGTGCAGGCCAATGCCTGTGGAATAGAACGGATCAGCAGTTCGTCTGCAGTTGTCATACCTTTGCTTACCAGTGCAGAATATCCACCGATAAAGTTGACACCTACTTCTGCTGCCACACGATCTAAAGTCTGTGCGATTGTTACATAATCTTCCGGCTTTTTGCAGGCAGCCGCACCGATCATAGCGATCGGAGTTACCGAAATTCGTTTGTTTACGATTGGAATACTGTAACGGTTTTCGATAGTTTTACCTGTTTTTACCAGATCCTTTGCTAAGGTTGTGATTTTATTGTAAATGTTCTGATTTACTTTGTCCAAATCAGAGTCAATACAGTCTAATAAACTGATTCCCAGTGTAATGGTACGAACATCCAGATTTTCCTGCTCGATCATCTTGTTCGTCTCATTTACTTCAAACATATTTATCATTGGTCGTAATCTCCTTTTTTCCAGTGCTGAATTTTTTTGAAAACAACAGGATTTTATCCTTCTGTTGTCTTAGCTAACGCATGTCACGCAATCCAATATTTTTAGATACGGTGCATCATATCAAAAATTTCTTCTCTCTGGCATTTGATCTTTACGCCAATTTCTTCGCCAATCTGCTCTAACTCTTTTACGCAGTCTGCAAATGGTTTTGCGGAGGTACTCATATCCACGATCATCATCATATTAAAGAAATCCTGTACAATTGTCTGTGAAATGTCAAGTACGTTAATACTGTTACTTGCAAGATAGGTACATACTTTTGCAATAATACCTACGGTATCTTTTCCTACTACTGTGATAATTGTTTTGTCTGTTGTCTTTTCCATTGTGTTCTCGCGCATATGCGCTCTCCTCTCTCAAAATTGCGGCCACAAAGCTGTCAGATTGTCACTAACTCAGAAACCTCATCCCGTTTGGCAACCACCATCGGGAAGTCACTGCCCTTGTATGGATTTTCTCCCATGGTTACTTCCAGTCGTACGGTCTCCCATGCAAGCTGTGGATAATTATTCTCTTTGCTCAAATGACCTAAAATCACTTTTTTAAAACCATCATGCAATACTTTGCCAAGTAGCTGCCCGGACAGCTCATTTGATAAATGTCCGCGGTCTCCAAGGATTCTCCGTTTCAGCTGATACGGATAAGTTCCCGCCTGCAGCATATGTACATCATGATTGGCTTCTAACAATAATACATCCAATCCCTGCAATTTGTCTACAATATAATCATCATATTTTCCAAGATCTGTGATAATTCCCATGGATTTATCACCCTGATACATCATATAAGCCACCGGTTCTGCCGCATCATGGGACGTCGGCACCGGGGAAATCCGCATATCTCCGATGGTAAAATCCTCTTCCGGATGAATCACCCGAAACAGGGATTCATCCACTTTTCCGATGGATGATTTTTCTTTGATGGCATCAATAGTTCCCCGGGTGGCATACATGGGAAGCCCATATTTTCGCGCCAGAACCCCAAGACTTTTGATATGATCGGAATGCTCATGAGTCACAAAAATTCCGTCCATTTCAGCCGTTTTCAGTCCAATCTCATTGAGTCCGGCTTCAATCCGCTTACCGCTGATTCCGGCATCCACAAGGACATGACAGTGGTCTGTGCCTGCGTAAATGCAGTTTCCGCTGCTGCCGCTTGCTATACTACATAATTCCATTTATTCCTCCGTTGTCTAACGATTCTGTACATTTTTCTATCAAAAAATATACACTTCTTTGTATCACAGGATCATCCCTGTGTTTTTTCTACCTGACGTGCTTTCATCAACTCATCAATCTGACGAAAAGCATCTTCCGGCAGATGGTTGTTATCAATTTCTGCCTTACATACTTCCCGATAAGTACTTTCCGAAAGCTGACTGGCAAAAATATTGTCAATTTTTTCATCAGAATACCCGCGGTTTAATTTTAACCGCTCTCTACGGTTTTCCTCAGAGGTATAAATATACCACAGTTCGTCACAGATTTCATCATAATGTTCTTCGATCAGCAATGCCGCTTCCAGAATCAGCACTTCATGTGTCTGTGCTGTGCGCTCACGATTCATTTCATCAATGACACACTTTTTTACCGCCGGATGCACGATATCGTTCAATGCAAACCGTTTCTTTTCATCAGAGAATAATACCTGTGCCATCTTTTTCCGGTCAATCTGTCCGTCTGCCTCAAACACCTGATCCACTACAAAAAGTTCCTGCAGTTTTCGGTAGCAGTCTGTGCCCGGTTCCATCAGATCATGGGCGATTTCATCCGCCAGCATGACACGGCATGGGTAATTGCTTTCAAGATAGGTCAGAATCGCTGTTTTTCCGGCGCCAACTCCGCCTGTAATTCCTATAAAATGCATATCACTATATGTTGATTCAGAGTTGTCCGCATCATTTTTTGATACAGCAACTCTGAATACTTCCTTTCTATGTTAATGTGCTTCGAACCAGTTTTTACCGGACTGCACATCAACTTCCAGCGTTACGGCCAAGTCTGCCGCATGGCGCATCTCCTCAGCCAGAAGTTTTTTCACATATTCTTCTTCGTCAGCAGCCGCCTCGATCAGAAGTTCATCGTGCACCTGCAGGATCAGCTTGGATTTTAACTGCTCCCGATCCAGACGCTGTTTTACCCGGATCATGGCAATTTTTATAATATCCGCTGCTGTTCCCTGAATCGGAGAATTCATGGCAATACGCTCACCGAAGGAACGCTGCATGAAATTGCTGGAAGACAGCTCCGGAACCGGTCTGCGTCTGCCAAACATGGTCTCCGCATAGCCTTTTTCCTTCGCATCGGTCACCAGACGGTCAAGGAATGTCTTGATGCCCGGATAAGTTTCAAAATAGCTTGCGATATAGCCTTCCGCTTCTTTTCGTGTGATACTCAGATCCTGACTCAGTCCAAAGGAACTGATGCCGTACACGATGCCGAAGTTTACCGCTTTTGCATTTCTTCTCTGAAGATCTGTTACTTCTTCTAACGGCGTATGGAATACCTGGGAAGCAGTGATCCTGTGAATATCTTCCGCATGCTGATAAGCCGCGATCAGGTTCTGATCTCCGGACATATGCGCCAGCACACGCAGTTCGATCTGGGAATAATCCGCATCGATAAATACATAACCATTCTTCGGCACAAATACTTTTCGGATCAGTCTGCCAAGTTCCATACGAATTGGAATATTCTGCAGATTCGGCTCCGTACTGCTGATACGTCCAGTTGCCGTAATGGTCTGGTTAAATGTACTGTGAATCCTTCCATCCGGAGCAATGCACAGTGCCAGTCCATCCGCATATGTGGATTTTAATTTAGTAAGCTGACGATACTCCAGAATTTCTGATACGATCGGATAATCCGGAGCCAGACGTTCCAGTACATCCGCTGCGGTGGAATATCCGGTTTTCGTTTTCTTACCGTTTGGCATCTGCAGTTTTTCAAACAGAATGACACCAAGCTGTTTTGGAGAATTGATGTTAAAAGTTTCTCCTGCTTTTTCATAAATGGAAGTCTCCAGCTCCGCGATCCTGCCGGTAAGCTGTGCGCCATAGCTTTCCAGCTCTGCCTTTTCTGCACGAACACCTTCTTTTTCCATATCTGCCAGTACAAATACCAGCGGCATTTCGATCTCGTCGTACAGCTTCTTCATGCCGTGTTCTTCTAACTGTTCCAACAGCTGGTCTTTTGCCGCAATGCAGGTATAAGCCTGATAGCAGGCCAGCAATTCCAATGCTTCCGGCTTCTCATCTGCCGCTTTTTTAATCTTTAATTTTCCAAGCAGATCGACCTGAGACGGTACCATCTGTCCCAGAATGTCTTTTGCAAGGTCATCGTAAGTATATTCATTTTTCAACGGATTCAGCAGATATGCCGCAATCGTGGTGTCAATGCAGTTTTTTGTCTCTGCTACGCGGACATGTTTTAACAACCCTTTCAGATCCGGTGTCACCAATGTCTCCAGTCCGTCACAGAGTTTCTGTGCCTGTTCTTCCAGATAGCCTTCTGTCACGAAACCACCACAAGTCAGATAAACAACATTCTGATTGCTTTCTGCCACTGCCAGGCCATAGACAGTTCCCGCATCTTCAAAGAAAGATACTGCTGCCTCTTTTGCGGAAAATCCGTCAAAAAAGTTCTGGATCTCATCCAGTTCATGATACACATGGAAATATTTTTCCAGATCGTTCTGTGACATATCGTCCGAAAAACGGGTCAGCATATTTTTGAACTCCAGACGCTTCATATATACATACGCTTCCGGTGTATACAGATCGGTCAGTTTTGCCGCTTCCATGTCAAATTCGATCGGTGCATGCACTTCGATAGTAGCCAGAGTCTTGCTCATCTGTGCCATATCGTAATGTTCTTCCAGATTAGTTTTTGCACGTTTCGGTGTGATTTCTTCTAGATGCGCATAGGCATTTTCAATACTCTTGTAAGCAACGATCAGATTCGTGGCCGTCTTCTCTCCAATACCCGGAACACCCGGGATATTGTCGGAACTGTCACCCATCAGTGCTTTCACATCAATAAATTCTTTCGGTGTCACCTGATAACGCTCCACCACATCTGCTGCATAATAATCTTCAATCTCCGTACCGGTTCGTTTTGTTTTCGGGATACGGATCTTTACCTTATCTGTCGCCAGCTGCAGCAGGTCGCGATCACCGGAAATAATGCTGACATCCATGCCCTGTGCCTCTGCCATTCCTGCAATGGTTCCAAGCAGATCATCTGCCTCATAGCCCGGTTTTTCCACGATGGTGATTCCCATAGCCTGCAAAACTTCTTTCATAACAGGCACCTGCTCCCGCAGTTCCTGCGCCATCGGCTTTCGCGTTCCCTTGTAGGCATCAAACATCTGATGGCGGAAAGTCGGCTCGCTACGGTCAAAAGCCACCGTCAGATAATCCGGTTTTTCCTCATCCAGAATCTTGAACATAATATTTAAAAATCCGTACACCGCATTGGTGTGCAGCCCTTCGGAGTTCGTCAATGGCGGAACTCCGAAAAAGGCACGGTTTAAAATACTGTGTCCATCAATCAGTACGATTTTTTCACTCATGCTAAATCTCCCTTGTGTACTCTTTGAGCCACTCGCGCTCATCGTCATTCAGATACGGAGATATTTTCTCCCATACCATCTTGTGGTATGCATTCAGCAGTTTTTTCTCACGGCCGGTCATCTCCTCCGGAATGATTCCGTCCAGATCGATCGGCGCGTAAGTAATGTTTTCAAACTTCATAAACTGACCATACTCGTTTTTCTCTGCTTTCACACAGATCAGCTCGTTCTCGGTACGGATACCGTACTCGCCTTCCAGATATACACCCGGCTCGTCGGTAGTGATCATGCCTTCTTCCAGTCTGCCGCTGTCATTACGCTCTGCAACGACTCTCCAACGGAATCCGTTTGGTCCCTCATGGACATTCAGGATATGTCCGACACCGTGACCGGTTCCACATTTGTAATCAATGCCCATCTGCCATAATGGTCCACGGCTTAAAATATCCAGATTTAATCCGCTGCATCCATACAGGAATTTAGCATCCGCAAGATTCAGGTTAGATCTGCAAACGGTTGTAAAGTGCAGTTTCTGTTTGTCAGTCAGAGGTCCAAGGACAAAGGTTCTTGTAATATCAGTAGTTCCCTCATAATAATGTCCGCCGGAATCTACCAGTAAAAATCCTTCTGGTTTTAACTCCGCTGCGGTCTCTTCTTTTGCAGAATAGTGCATCATGGCTGCATTTGCGCCGTAAGCACTGATGTTATCAAAACTCAGATCCAGGAAGTGCTCCTGCTCAGCACGTAAGCTGTCCAGATATTTTCCTGCAGTATACTCTGTGATATATTCTTTTCCGACATGTGTCTTTAACCAGTACATAAATTTGGTTACAGCCACACCGTCTTTTAAATGTGCGATTCTTGTATTTTTTAACTCTGTCTCGTTTTTGATGGCTTTCATGCGCTCAGATGGGTTCAGATCATCCACAACTTTTAAGCTTTCCGGAAGTGCCATGCGGATGCGATAGTTAATGGTGTGCTCGTCCATCAGCATTACTTTGTCTGCTGCAATTTTTTCTGCTGCATCGTAAATCTCATCATATGCACAAACAGTGATGTTGTTGTCTGCCAGATAAGCACGGACTTCATCAGTCAGTGTCTCTGCATGAATAAACAGTTTGCATGCATCTTCCTCGATCAACAGGAAAGATAAAAATACCGGAACGTGGGAAATATCGTTTCCACGCAGGTTTAAGATCCATGCGATGTCATACAAAGAGCTGTTCAGATGTGCCTGTGCGCCTTTCTCTTTCATTACTTCACGGATTCTTCCTAATTTGGAAGCGGTAGTCTCTCCGCTGTATTCATCTGTTAAGATCCATACTTTCTCGGTCGGAAGCTGTGGTCTATCTGTCCAGATCTCGTTTACCAGATCTTTTGCAACGAACAGACTGCCCTGTTTTTTCTCAGCGATTTTCGCATATGCTGCTCCGTCCGCACTGGAAAGGACTCTTCCATCAAATCCGATAACGCCACCCTGTGGAAGTTTGTCCTCTACAAATTCTTTTACGGTCGGTACGCCTTCTTCAGACATACGGTACAGTGTGATGGTGCTGCCTGTAAGCTGCTGCTCCGCCTGAATGAAATAACGTCCATCGGTCCACAGGCCTGCCTCTGTCAAGGTCACTACTAATGTTCCTGCAGATCCTGTAAAGCCGCTCATATAAGAACGTGCTTTGAAATATTCACCGACATACTCTGACTGGTGAAAATCTGCGGTTGGAATCATGTAGATATCCATGTTGTTTTCTTTCATTTTTTCTCGCAAAATTGCAAGTTTTTCCTGAATTGTCATATCATCTATCCTCCATGTTACTTATAGTTTTTATCTTATACTCATAATGATCTGTCTTAGCAGATTTATATGAGATATTAGCGTTATTAAAATGTCAATACTTTTAACGTCAAGCAGATATTCACAATCTACTCACGCCATTTGTTCATAACCAACTAACTGCTATGAAGTTTATTTTAATAAAATGTCAACGGTTCTGAATCAAAAAAATGGCTGTGATCTGCCGGGAAAAATCTGATTTTTGCATTCGGGTATTTTTTCTGTAATGGCTTTTGATAGCCTTCCAGATACAGTTTTTCAAGGTGCGTTTCTGCCACAAGATCTGTATTTGAAACACCAAGACACTGTTTTACCAATTCCAGGCGATGACTCACCTCGCAAAAGGGATGTCCGATGGCATGCAGTCCCATGACCACCTGGATCTCATTTACGTTTTCCGGAATCCCCGGTTCGTGCGCTGCCGGAAATTTAATCGGCATATGCTTTGATCCGTCTGCCTCTACTAGTACAATATCCGCAAGCGGACAAGCCTGCTCGTAAATATCCTTCGGTAACGATGCAATTTTTCCTTCTTTCACCGGGCTGCCACAGATGCAAACGTTTTGTTTTTCCAACTGCTGTCGGATATCTTCCAGATTATCGGATAAAACCATTCCCGGCTCCAGCCCCATATGGGTTGTAGTTGTGACCAGAACTTTTTTGCCCTGCTGCACATATTCTCTTGTAAGATTTTTGATCCGGCTTGTTTTACCGCCGGCTCCCACAATTGCGATAACATACATTATTGTATCACCTTTTATTTCAAACTAAACATATATACGGCTTGGTGCGTAATCCTAGCAGTGTAAATTGCAACTTCTTCCCATAATTACTGCACATACTTACCAAACATTTATTTTTCTAATTGCTGCTTTAACACAAAATATGCTTCCAAGACCCCTCCTGCAATGCATCTGGCCTTGTCAGAAATCGTAAAACAGTTTTCATATTCGTTCAATCGTGGATCAATATCTGCCATCTTAAAGCCTTTGGTCACCGGATATCCTTCCCGGATCAGTCCCCGGAGTAAACCGGACAAACTTGCCGGCACTTCTGTCCGCGATCCATCAGCACCTTCAATCCATGCAATTGGCTGCCCTTCTTCTACAACATCCGTAATTTTTGCAATATTGTGCAAAATTCCTGCAGCTGGAGCATGAATCACGCGCTCTGCTGCATAGCCGCCGATCATTCCCGGCACACCAGTATTTGCAATGGCTTTTCCCTGATAAATTACTCTGCCAAGTTTATGACCACGCATGGTTTCAACAACAGCATCGCAATCCTGACCTGCTGTAAAGCCCGGTCCAAGTGCAATCGTAATCGGCGCCATACCGCGTGTGGTTCCAAGATTCTTTTTTGCAAGAATCGCATCTACCACTGCCACCGGTTTGAAACACTTCAGACAATTTCCTTTCGGATCAATGAGCATCGTCAGCTTATCTTCCTTCAGAAAACACTCCGCCTCGTCTTCATCCTGCGCCAGAAAACACTCCATATCCTCAACTTTGGAACGGCCTTCATATACGGCTTCACTGAATGCCACATTTCTGCGGATTGCAGATGGATGTGCGATTTCCAGTATCAATACTGAAAAACCACATTTTTTCAATTTATAAATCGTTCCGGTTGCAATATCCCCACCGCCACGAACGATAATCAGATCTTTCATACTAACCTCGCATTTCTTCCCTCTGATTTTCATCCTTTTTATCTTATCACAAAATCGGCAGATATGAAATAAAGAGATACACCATTTTCATGATATATCTCTTTGTTTACTATCTAATTTTTATCAATCATCTATGCAAACATTTCCAAATCAGTTTATATAAATTAACCAACCGATCTTATTTCGCAAATGTCGTATAATACTCCTGCGCCTGCTTTTCGGATACATTCAATTTTTCTTTTAGTTTTTGAATAATATCATCCTTTGAAATATTCATATCTAACAGTACAGCAATCATACCTTCCGCTTTTGACTCTGTCGCCAGCTCTTCAAAGACAGTTCCCATATTCACACCTTCCTTTTTGCTTAACATCTGATAATCAATATTGCATTTTGCTGCTCCCGCCGCTGCCATAGCTACACAAGTTTCCCATTACACGCATTGGCATTGCATAATGAATATGTTCCTGATGCTCCATCCCCAGCAAAACAAATTGAATGCCACTTTTTTCTACTCTCTCTAGGCATCTCCATTTACATTATAAGAAAAATACTGCTAAAACGCAAATACAATCTATCAAAGCGTGGTATCCCCAAAACTTCAACCTTTTTGATAAATATATAAGATCGACATTCTGTTCAAAACATATGTATCATCCATCAATGGCAAAAAGAGACCTGCAATATATAACGTTTCATACTCCTGTTATATATTACAGATCTCATTTTTTTCAGATGCGAAATATCACATACTTTGATTGTTTTACACGATTCTTAATTCAACCGTACTTTTATGCCTCAACAGCCTCTTTTACGATAAACTCAAGTGCCTGTTTGGAAAGGATATCCTCTGCAACCATAGCTACTCCACGCTCGCCCATCATCTCACGCAGCTGCTCTGCCGGCATCTGATAAGACATTGCCATTGCAGCGATTGTCTGATCGACATCCTCATCTGTATAGGAAAATCCCTCTGCTTTTGCAATCTCCTGTAAAACTGCCTGACCTTTTAACATGGAAAGTGCATCTTTTGCTGCATACTCCTCAAACAGTTCTTCTGTTAATCCGTTGTACTGCAGATACTGCTCAAATGTGTTTCCTGCATTGCGAAGCTGTGCAAGAAGGTTATTTTTGAGCTGCTCTTTGCGCTCATCGATGAATTCCTGCGGAACTTCAATTTCAGAAGACTCTACGATCTGCTCCAGAACTTTGTTTTCTTTCTCCATATCTGCCTGATTCTGTTTAAAATCATGGATGGATTTCTTTACAAACTCCTCAAACTCTGCAACGGTCTTGCACTGGGAGATTTTCTGGACTACTTCATCGGAAAGTTCCGGAACGAAACTGCTGCGGACACCTTTTACTGTAACTTTGAATGTAGCTTCTTTTCCTGCAAACTCTGCTGCATGATAATTTTCCGGGAATGTAACAACCACATCTACATTGTCATCTTTTTTTGCTCCAACTAACTGATCTTCAAATCCCGGAATGAAAGTATTTGAACCAAGTTTTAATGGGAAATCTGTTCCATCTCCGCCTGCGAATGCCTCTCCGTCAATATATCCGACAAAATCGATGACTGCCTCGTCACCAAGTTCTGCTGCACCGTCTTTGTCCTGAGTTGTTACCGCATACTGTCTTGCACGCTCCAGTTCTGCTTTTACTTCTTCCTCAGTAATGATAACCTCTGCTTTTTTTACCTCTACTCCTTTATAATTTCCAAGAGTAACCTGAATTTTTTTCTCGCTCATCGCTTCCTCCAAAAGTATTTTCTTTTATCAGATTTTTCCGTCTTTTCCGATACTTTCATTTTTATATGATATAAAAAACTGCTCCTGACGTAATATTCTGATTCATACTTGTCCAAGTATACTCTATTTTAACGTAAGTTTCCATCACTTTATGCTTTTTTCACACTTTCTATCACAAAAAACTATAATTTTGTACCTATTTTTTTAAACAAAAATAACGAAACCTGATATTTTTCCTCAATAACCGATCACTAAACTACTATCTGAATTATTATTTCGTAAAACTTAAAGTGAAATCCATGATTTTTCCTCGGCGAGCGATTGTTAGCCGCAGAGGCAAAATCCTGGATTTCACAACATAACTTTAAGTTTTCACACACACAAATGCCCCGGGAAACTTCCCGGAGCATCTGCCTTTTGAGTCGAACTATTATATAAGAATTTTGAAGAATTGCTTACATTGTATATCTGCTAGCTTGCTGTCATTTTAGTCCTGAAGTGCATCGTAACCTTCTGCACCAGTACTGATCTTAATTGCATTCTCAACATTGTATACAAAGATCTTACCATCTCCAATATGACCGGTATACAGTGCTTTCTTTGCAGCTTCAATCACGGCTCTAGGAGAAACTTTGCTTACTACGATATCAACCTGGATCTTAGGAAGTAAGTTCATATCCATGGTAACACCACGATATTTGCTTGTTCTGCCGTGCTGAGCACCACAACCAAGTACATTTGTAACAGTCATACCGTTGATACCAATGGCTGCCATTGCCTCGTTAAGAGCATCAAATCTGCTCTGTTTTGCATAGATTGTAATTTTTGTAATGCTTACATCACTGCCGGTTGCGATAGACGGATCCGGAGTACGAACCTGTACCGGAACTGCTTCGTCAATAGGAACTGCATTTTCCGGAAGTTTCACCGGTACAGATGATGAGAAGTTATTGATGCTGGAAGTCAGTGCAAAATCTGCATAAGCACTTGCAAGTCCATGCTCTGTCTGGTCAAGACCAAGAATCTCTTCTTCTTCTGTAACACGAAGTCCTACCGTTGCTTTTATTACAAGGAATGTGATTGTAATTGTAACTGCCGCCCATGCCATAACGGTAATTAATCCAAGGAACTGTAATCCTAATAATTTAAAACCGCCGCCATAGAACAAACCAACCATTTCATTTCCGTTTTTGTCAGCGATTGCATAACCCGGTGCTGTATTTGTAGCAAACAGACCAACTGCAATTGTGCCCCAGATACCATTCATAAAGTGAACTGCAACAGCACCAACCGGATCATCTACATGAAGTTTATAATCAAGAAGCCATACACCAAACACCACTAACACACCTGCTACGGCACCAATCACGATTGCACCTACTGTATCTGTGACGTCACAAGGAGCAGTGATTGCTACCAGACCTGCTAAAGAAGCATTCAGACACATGGAAACATCCGGTTTGCCATATCTTAACCAGGTAAATATCATACAAACAACTGTTGCAACTGCCGGAGCAATTGTTGTTGTCAGGAAAATAGAACCTAACTGTTCAATACTTGTTGCTGCGGCGCCGTTGAATCCATACCAGCCAAACCAGAGGATGAAACAGCCAAGGCAGCCAATTGCCAGGTTATGTCCCGGAATGGCATTTACTTTTCTGATCTTGCCATTTGCGTCTTTTGAGAATTTACCAATACGTGGTCCAAGCAGCCATGCACCGATCAGGGCACTTGTACCACCTACCATATGAATTGCACAGGATCCTGCGAAATCATGGAAGCCAAGCTGTGCTAACCAGCCGCCGCCCCAGATCCAGTGAGCCTCGATCGGATAGATCAATGCGGAGATAACTCCGGAATAAATACAGTAGGATAAAAATTTTGTTCTCTCTGCCATAGCACCAGAAACAATAGTTGCTGTGGTAGCACAGAATACTAAGTTAAATACAAAACTTGAAAAATTGAAATCACTATAGGATGTAAAAAGATCAAATCCCGGTTTTCCGATGAATCCTAATACATCTTCACCAAGTAAAAATGAAAATCCGATTAAAATAAATACAACTGTACCGATACAGAAGTCCATAAGGTTCTTCATCAAAATGTTACCGGTATTTTTTGCTCTGGTGAAACCTGCCTCCACCATTGCGAAACCTGCCTGCATCCAGAATACCAACGCGGCACCCATCAGAAACCAGACACCAAATATGTTGTCACTAATAAAAGTCATAATCTCCTGCGTCATAACTTACCTCCTGGTTTTCGGTTCCAAAGAACCTTTTCTTTAAAACGACACTTTTTTATTTTATGAATAAAAAAAGGAGCGCCACCTGCCGCTAGCCTGCAGATGACACTCCGTTGTGCCGCTATCAGAGTTTTTCTATTGTCCGGGCGTTGGAACCACTGGAAAACAGGTAACATTTGTTCGCATTTTCTGTTATCTGTCATTGCAGGATCCTTATCCCGGAAAATAGAAAAAGGCACCGGAAGCTTATTCTTCTCAGCACCTTTGCCTTTGATGTCTGTAATATTACCCTTGTTGAAATGAAAAGTCAATAAAATTTATTAAATTTTTATGAATTTATTTAATCTGGCGAATTATAATGGATTTTGGCATTATTTTTGTGCAATTTTGTTGTTCTCACGGAAGGTTGTGAAAGGCAGGGGGATTATGAAAAAACGGAAGGTTGTGATAAGGCAGGGGGATATGAAAAGGCAGGAGCTCCATTTGTCTCCGCGGCTAACAATCGCCTGCTGAGAAAAATGGTTCTCCTGCCTTATTTCAGTTATGGCATATTTAAATATCCCCCTGCCTTAATTTCAGTTACAGCAGCCCTTTTATAATTCTTCTACAACTTTATACTTCTCTATGACATGCTGGTATAACATCTTGACTGCGGGTGCTAAAAAGTTCGGGTTCAGTGCCGAAATTCCTATAATACGGTATGCTTCGGGCATCATCGGATAACGATCTACTGCGTATGGGATGTCGTTCATGACCAGTTCCGGCATGATGCAGATGCCAAGTCCTGCGGCTACTAACGCGATGGTGGACAGGTCATCTACGACGTGATAGTCCATTCGCACGTTTCCAAGTCCGTTCTGTTTCATAAAAATTGCAATATCCGCATCGGTAGTCTCCATCTGGGACACAAAGACTTCGTCTTTCATTTCGTCTGGTGTCATGTATGGAGTATCTTCCCGTTTGCGATAGCCTTTCGGAACGACGCAAAGCAGCGGATCGCGGTACAGAGGCTCGATTGGCAGGTCTCCTGCAGATGACAGGGACAAGAATCCGATGTCCACAATGCCGTTTTTAATCCAGTAAGACACATCCGCATAGGTTCCCTGATACAGTTCGATATTAATGTCCGGGTAACGCTGATGAAAGGAATGGATAATGTCTGTCATCCAGTTTGTGCATACACTGGAAAAACAACCCACTTTTACATTTCCCATTTTCAGCCCGTTCAGTCCCGCGATCGCCTGCTGCAGACTTTCGTCACTGTTTAACACTGCGTTCACATAAGGAAGCAGATGTTCTCCATAATTGGTCAGGGCTACCCCTGCCTTATTTCTCGTAAACAGGGAAAATCCCAGCTCCTGCTCCATCGATGCGATCGCATGACTGACGGCAGAAGGCGTCAGATTTAAAATCTCTGCCGCCTTCTGAAAACTTCCCTGTCCCACCACTGTCTGAAATACCTGATAGGATAACAAAGTCATATATTTATTCCTCCCGGATTATCGTGCACATTTGTACTGCAGTTCTTCCCAACGACGGTCAACCTCAGCCTGGAACTGTGCGATCAGATCCTCATTGCCCGGTTTGAACAGATGTTTGAATCTGCCCTGCTCGCGTAAGAAGTCCTCGATCGGCAGTTTTTTCTTCGGCTCGTATGTTAAACGCCATTTTCCATGCTCTACCTCAAACATCGGCCAGTAGCATGTCTCAACTGCCAGTTTGCAGATTTTCATAATATCTGGTGTATCATAACGCCATCCACGCGGACATGGAGTCATGATATTTAAGAAAGCAGCACCCTCTGTGTAGATGGCTTTCTCCGCTTTTTTGTGAAGATCGGAGAAGTTACCGATCATCGTTGTCTGACCAACATACGGAACATCATGATCTGCGATGATGGATGCCAGATCTTTTCTGTTCTGCATTTTACCATTGGACTGTGTTCCAACCGGTGTGGTTGTAGTATCTGCGTACATCGGTGTTGCGGAAGAACGCTGAATACCTGTATTCATGTATGCACCGTTGTCGTAGCATACATATACCATATCGTGGTTACGCTCCATTGCTCCGGAAAGGGACTGGAAACCGATATCATAAGTACCACCGTCACCACCGAAGGTAATGAATTTGAAAGTTGCATCTTCCGGCAGACGACCACGTTTTTTCAGTGCTTTGTATGCAGTCTCAACACCACTTAATGTGGCACCTGCGTTCTCAAATGCGTTGTGGATATAACTGTCTTCCCATGCGGTATATGGATACATGAAGGAAGAAACCTCCAGACATCCGGTTGCGTTACCGATAACGGCCTGATCTCCCTCATGCAGTGCACGTAATACGGCACGAACTGCGATGGTTGCGCCACATCCTGCACACATTCTGTGTCCCGGAGCCAGACGTTCCGGTTTGCTCATAACTTCTTTAAATTTATATTCGCTCATCACTCTGCCTCCTACTTTCTCAGACCGATATACTGATACTGTGTTACCGGTTTACCATTTTCTACTACATCTGCCAGTTCTGCAAATACATCTTTTGCTTCCTCGACAGTAAAGTCACGGCCGCCAAGTCCGTAGGTGTAGTTGATTGCTTCCATATAAGTTCTGGTGCGGTACAGACCTGCTGTGATCTCAGATCCGAGCGGTCCACCATTTCCGTTGTAGCTCTCGCAACGATCCATGATCGCTACTGCCTTGCAGTTTTTGATTGCTTCCACGATCTCTTCTGCCGGGAACGGACGGAATACACGTAATTTTAATACGCCGACTTTTTTGCCTTCCTCACGAAGTTCGTCAGCTGCCTCTTTTGCCGTTCCTGCTGCGGAACCGATGATGACCATGATATAGTCTGCATCTTCTGTCTTGTATTCTTCAAAAAGGCCATACTCTCTGCCGGAAATTCCTGCAAACTCTTTGGCTACGTCTAAGATAACCTGTTTTGCATTTTCCAGCGCGATCAGCTGATTTTTTCTACCTTCCATAACGTAGTTGGATACCGCATACGGTCCAACGGAAACCGGTTTGCCCGGGTTTAACAGATACTCTTCCGGATGATATTCGCCAACGAATTCTTTAACCGGAGCATCCTCTAACAGTTCAATATTCTCTACTGCGTGACTGGTGATGAAACCATCCTGGCAGACCATGATCGGCAGACGGACATCTTTGTGCTCAGCAATACGATATGCCTGAATGAAGTTATCATATACTTCCTGGTTGTTCTCTGCATAAATCTGGATCCATCCGGTGTCACGGGCACCCATACCATCGGTATGATCACAGTTGATGTTGATCGGACCGGAAAGGGTACGGTTTACCAGTGTCAGAGCGATCGGCATACGGTTGGAAGCTGCCAGGAGCAGTTCCTCCCACATCAGAGCCAGACCTGCGGAAGAAGTTGCAGTCAGTGTTCTTGCGCCTGCTGCCTCTGCTCCGATGCTGGCACTCATTGCGGAATGCTCACTCTCTACCGGGATAAACTCTGTATCAATCTCGCCATTTGCGATGTATGTGGAAACCATCTGCGGGATCTCTGTGGACGGCGTGATCGGAAATGCCGGCATAACATCCGGATTTACCTGTTTGATTGCGTAGGCAACGGCCTCGTTACCTGACATACGTTCTTTGATTCCCATTATTCTACGCCCTCCTTCATTTTGATTGCTCCAAACGGACATACATTTGCGCAGATACCGCATCCTTTGCAGTGATCTAAGTCAAATGCGCCTCTCTTCTGGTCTTTGACCGGAATGGAACTGTCCGGACAGACCGGTGCGCACAGCAGACACTGTTTGCAGTTGTCCTCTAAATAAACTGGTGTATTGTTTCTCCACTCACCGGTTTTGAAATATTTGGAAGTTCCTGCAGCAAAAATCTGCATTCCCTCGGTCAGCCCTGTATGTGGAGTATGTTCATTAATTTTATTAATATCTGTTCTCATTCTCTATCTCCTCTATGCTTCCTCTACAGCTGCGAAAGCCATCTCCAGTGCTTTCATATTTCCATCAATAACTTCCGGTTTCTTTGCAAATTTATGTTTGTAAGAAGCACGCATCTCATGTAAAAATGTCTCTTTCGGCATAACACCTGTCGTTGCAACAACAGCTGCCAGCATCGGGGAGTTCGGGAAATATTTTCCAAGAGCTTCCTCAGAAATGGTTCTGGCATCAATGGTAACGACACGGCCTTCATAACCGTTTAACTGCGGCATGATCTCCTCTTTGGATTTTGCTGTATTTACGATGATGGCTCCCTCTTTTTTCAATCCGGCAGTTACATCAACAGTATGTAATAATGTCTCATCTACGACTGCAACAAAATCCGGATCATAGATGTTGGAATGTACGCGGATCACATCTGAGCTGATTCTGTTATAAGCAGTGATCGGCGCGCCCATACGCTCCGGACCGTACTCCGGGAAACCCTGTACATGTTTTCCGGTTTTAAAAGCTACATCTGCAAGAAGCAGTGCTGCTGTCTTGGCACCCTGACCGCCACGGCCATGCCATCTGATCTCAATTCCGTTTTTCATGATCTATCTCTCTCCTTCTTATGCAACTGCGCAAGCAGCGCAGTAAATAACATTTACTTATGAAATAAATTTCTTATTTTTATCAACTTTTAACATTATATCGGTGTACTTTTTGAATGTAAAGGGATAAAATGATTTTTTTTCATTTTATAGATGAAACAACTTCATGTATAATTTTAAAAAGTGAATCAAGATGTGAATTGTGTGCCAATAAATGCAAAAAAGGCGAAAATTCACGTTTTACCGTATCTTTTCGCCTTTTTATTACTATTATCTGCCAGTTTATAACTTAATGTTTTTCAATGCGTCCAGCATTGCATTACTGCCAGTCTCCTGCTTTGCCTCTTTCTGCTGCTTCTTCAGATAATTTTGTACATCACGATTGGAAACTCCTGCGCCCTCTTTTTTCCGGCGCTCCTGAAATTTACTCAAACGTTCCTTATATCCACACTTGCATACAAAAGAAGCATTCTCACCGTTACCGATCAGTTCCATCCGTTTATGACACTGCGGGCAGCGTGCATTTGTGGTCTTTGCAATGGTCTGACGGTAACCACACTCCCGATCCTGGCACACAAGCATCCGACTGTTTTTGCCATTCACGGCAAGCAAACGCTTTCCACAGTTCGGACAAAGTTTATTCGTCAGATTGTCATGACGGAACGTTCCCTCTGCTGTCTTGATCTCTTTGACCAGATCCGTTGAATACGCCCGAATCTCATTCATGAATTTTCGGTCAGAAAGTTTTCCTTCTGCAATCTTGGACAGCTTCATCTCCCATTCTGCCGTCAATTCCGGCTTACGAAGATCCTCCGGAACCAGTTCCAGAAGCTAGCGTGCTCTTGCTGTAGTATAAATGTCTTCGCCTTTTTTCTCTAACAAAAAGCTAGAGAACAGCTTTTCAATGATATCCGCTCTGGTCGCAACCGTTCCTAAACCGCCGGTCTCGCCAAGCGTCTTTGCCATTTCTTTGTTGCTGCTTTCCATATAGCGCACTGGATTTTCCATAGCAGCAATCAGGGTGCCTTCCGTAAATCGCGCCGGTGGCTTTGTTTTTCCTTCGGTCAGACGGATATTGGAGATAGAAAACTCCTGTCCTTTCTGCATCACAGGAAGATTCTGGCGTTTTAACTCCTCTTCTTCCTCATCATCGGACTGATTTTCATAAACCGCTTTCCATCCCATATGCAGCGGGCGGGTTCCTCTGGCATAAAAATGCTCTCCTGCCACTTCTCCGGTCAACACAGATTCCTCATACTCATAAGCCGGATACATGACGGCCAGAAATCTGCGCACTACCATATCATAGATTTTGCGTTCCTCGTTGCTCATATGGATATAGTTCGGTGCCTGCTCCGTCGGGATAATCGCATGATGATCGCTGACTTTCGCATCATTGACAAAGGCCGGTTTCTTCGGCAGTTCCCGCCGGATTAACGGAGCTGCAAACTCCCGGTAAGCACCGGCATTGATGGCCTGTAATCGCTCTTTAATCGTTCCCATCACATCTGCGGTCAGATAACGGGAATCTGTTCGCGGATAAGTCAGCACTTTATGATTCTCATACAATCGCTGCATGATATTCAACGTTTCTTTTGCAGAAAATCCAAACCTCTGGTTAGCTTCCCGCTGCAACTGTGTCAGATCGTATAACTGTGGTGCACCCTGTTTTTTCACCTTTGTATCAGCTTTTATGATTTGCAGTTTCTTTCCGGGCAGTTTTTTCTGAATATTTTCTATCCGTTCCTTCTGAAAACTGCGATAACTGCCACTTTTTTCGTCTTTCCAGGTAAAGGTCACACCCTCTGCCTGTAACTGCAGTCCATAGTATGGCTTCGGTACAAATTTTCGAATTTCTTCTTCCCGTTTTGCGATCATGGCAAGTGTCGGTGTCTGCACACGGCCACAAGACAACTGCGCATTGTACTTACAGGTCAATGCTCTGGTGGCATTTAATCCCACCAGCCAGTCTGCCTCCGCACGGCAGACTGCCGCATGATACAAATTATCATATTCTTTTGCGCTTTTCAGATGCTCGAATCCCTGACGGATTGCCTTATCTGTCACCGAAGAAATCCAGAGACGTTTACACGGCTTATGATTGTCCGCTTTTTTCAAAATCCAGCGGGCAACCAGCTCTCCCTCCCGACCGGCATCAGTGGCAATGACGATATCCGACACATCTTTTCGGTAAATCTGTCGTTTTACTGCCTGGTATTGCTTTCCGGTCTGCTTGATAACCTCAATATCCATCTTCTCCGGAAGCATCGGAAGGTCTTCCATCTTCCAGTCTTTATATTTTTTATCGTAATGCTCCGGATCCGCCAGGGTAACCAGATGACCTAGTCCCCAGGTTACGATATACTGACTCCCCTCCAAAGCTCCGTCAATTTTCTTTCCACATTTCAAAACTCTGCCGATGTCCCGCCCAACGGAAGGTTTCTCGGCAATGACTAACGTTTTTCCCATTCTCTTACAATTCTCTTTCTATTTTTATTTATGTGATTTTTCTATTATATACCAGTTTATAACTTTGGTACAATATACAAAAATAACCCTTATAAATAGTGTCCTCACCATTCATAAGGGTTATCCTCAAATCTGATATAAATCTATTTTTCCAGATACTGATTCGATTTCCAGATTACACTTACCAGTCTCGCGATACATGCTTTCAGGTCTTCCATCTGCAGAGTTCCCGCTTCCAGTTCTTTCTTTATGTTGTCATAATCGCTAAAACATCCTGGCATTACAAGATCGTTTCCCGCTCTCATACATCCGGATGCCGTGCAGCTTTCATCTTTCTCGGTCGTTGTCCAGTCGGTCATAATGACTCCCTGAAATCCCCATTCATTTCTCGCCACATCCGTACAGAGATCATAATGATTGGCTGCATGAACTCCGTTGATCAGATTGTAACTTGTCATAATAGAAAATGGCTGAGATTCTTTTACTGCGATTTCGAAGCCTTTCAGATAAAGTTCACGAATCGTTCTCTCAGAGAGAGTACTATCCGATCCCATGCGATTATCTTCCTGGTTGTTGCATGCAAAATGCTTGATCGTCGTTCCACATCCATAATTGGACTGCACCCCCTCTGTCATTGCTGCCGCAATCGTTCCTGCCATATATGGATCCTCGGAATAATATTCAAAGTTTCTTCCGCAAAGTGGATTTCTGTGGATATTCATTCCAGGTGCAAGCCACAAAGTAATTCCGAAATATTCCATCTCTGTTCCGATCATTGCACCTGTTTTTCGGATTAATTCCGTATTCCAGGTCTGTGCCAGCATAGTTCCTACCGGAATTGCAGTACAGTACTGATAGTATCGTTCCCCTGGCAGATCTGTCGTTCCATCATAAAAGAGGCCACCTTCCAGGCTGAACTCAAATGGCATCTGAACAATTTTTCCAGCATTTACATGATAATATTTCATAAGACGAAGTCCAGCCGGGCCATCTGCCAGAACAATACTTGCCAGACCTTTCTCAATGGCACATCTATGTGTTTCACCTGCTGATCCTGGTACAGAAATACCAGCAGCACCAAGATTTCCACCCTGTGCCTTACCCGGATCACCTGCCGCCAGACTGATCAGTTCTTCTATGCTAAGTGTATCAACAAATCTCATTGCCTCAGGATCAGTCAGTTCACAGTTTTCCCTATAAATAATCTCTTTTGTTTCAAAGTCTGCAGCATTCATCTTAAGAATTGTAAGATTTTTCTCTGCTGCCTGAGCTTTCTGTTCCGCTTCTCTCTGGCTGGTTTTTCCAGTCTCCTGCTCTAATTCTTCCAGCTTATCTTTCTTTGTAAAAAGATTTTTCACTTGCTCCAGCATCACCGTTTCATCCAACCAGATACCACCAATAAGTTCTAGGTTTTCCAGGCTGTTTCCTGCAAAAATACCATAAAAACCTTTTTCCAAAATCCATGCTGCATGTTCCTCGTCATAAGAACTCAGCCGCTCTACAGGAATCTTTAAAGTTACTGTCTGCTCCTGCCCCGGCTGTAATAATTCTGTTTTTACATAAGTCGCAAGACGATGTGCTTCTTTCTCCATCCTGCCTCCCGGCAAAGACACATATGCCTGTACTACTTCTTTTCCTGATACCTTTCCTGTATTTTTTACACATACAGAAACCTTTACACCATTATTTTCTGTTTTTTCGATAACATAATCCCCCATAGCAAATGTCGTATAAGAAAGTCCATAGCCAAAGCCATAACGCACCGGCACTCCAAACGTGTCAAAATAGCGATAGCCTACATAGATTCCCTCCTGATAAAATTCCTTCTCCACATTTCCATTATTATGAGAAAAAACAGCCGCACTTGGATAATCCTCGTATTTATAAGCCCAGGAATCTACCAGCTTACCGGATGGATTTACTGTACCTGAAATCACATCAGCAAAAGCATTTCCACCTTCCATTCCAGGCTGAACGATTACAAGAAGTGCTTTGATATTCTCAAATTCATCCATGAATGTCAGATCCACCTGTCCACCGGCATTGATCACAACAATCACATTTTTATAATATGTACAGATATCTGCCAGCATCTGATGTTCGTCCACTTTCAGATAATAATCTCCAGATGCCGCATTACGGTCAGCACCTTCTCCAGCCACACGACTGAGTACATAAATTGCAGTATCCGTATTTTCCCCTTCTGCAGGTTTCTTTACCGGATCACCAGTTGGCATGACAAACGGCGTGGTACTGTAAATATCAAAGAAATTCATGACATCTCCACCATTACCACCGGATCTTGCTATAATATCATTCTTCCATTCCTGACGGGCTTTTTCATAAATGCTGTCATATCGTTGGATCCATTCCTCATTCGTGACTACATATCCTGCCTTTTTCATTCCCTGGAAGATGGAAACGGATTCACGTTCATTGACATCCCCTGATCCTGTTCCACCTTTTATAGTTTTCCCTGCTCCCGCACCGTAAATTGCTATAGCACTTCCTGATTTCAGTGGCAATATATGATCTTCATTTTTTAACAGTACTATACCTTCTGCTGCCGCTTCCCTGGCAATCTGTCGATGCTCTATTTCCCATGGCTGTACTTTCGAATTTGTAGTTCCGGAAAAAGTTCTCTCTTTTAAAGTACGCATCTTTGTAGATCCTCCCTGTTCTCTTTTCACTTTCTGATCTGTCACAACAGCTTACTGAATAAAATCTGCAAAGTCTTTTTTTACTTTTTCTTCATCATCTGTAGCCGCATTAAGTACAAGTGCCTTGCTTAAATCCAGACTGAAAATTCCCATAATAGACTTTGCATTCACATAATAATTATCACTCTGCAGATCCATGTCACAATCATATTTACTGCAGATTTTATTAAATTTGTCTGCGTCCTGCATAGACACAATTTTTACTTTTACTTTCACCATAACAAAATCCTTCCTATACATTTTCGTTTTTCTGATTCTATATTTTTCTAAGTCAGTTAGATAAAATCTTTCACACCAATCAAATTTGATTAAAAATATTTTCTCAGCAGATATGCAGGTGTGCAGCTCCATGCATGACAGTAACTGTTTACAATACTGCTTCCATATGGCGATTCGGCCGGATTTTTAGGATTATAAAGTTCCCAGAACGTATCTGCCCCGCTGCTGATCATTCCGCCCCAGTAATATTTCATATAATCCATGGCCTCCTCTTTTTCCCCGCACAATAGCAATGCCTCTACATAATGATGATTCATATATGGCGAAACCATGCCTTTCTCCGGATTTAGTTCTTTTACTTTATCCAGAATCTGTATGCCCTCTTCTGAGCTGACAGCACCGGCAAGTATCAGCCATACCTGACTTGCATAGCTGATCTGTCTGTCCGGACCGCTCACAAATACCCCCGTTTCCTTATCCCACAAATATTTCCTTGCAGCTTCTGCCTTTGTTTCTGCCTCTGTGGAAAGTTCTGCTGCTTTCTCCTTATCTCCGAGGATTTCTGCAATTTGCTGAACCTTTTTTGCGCAAAAAATATATACACCCTGCATAGCAGCCTGTTTATCCAGCCCTTCTGTCCAGTCAATAAATGCCCAGAACCCCTCTCCATTAACAAGCAGATTTTTCTCATCGAACTGTTCCTTCACGATCTCCATCTGGCGGTACGCACATTTGCTCAGATCACGGAGTGTTTCCATATCTCCGGAAGCCTTATAATAGTCCAGCAATGCAGCTCCAAAGAACATGGAATAGTCCAGTAGAAAAGTATCATCTACGATAAATTTCGGTTCTGTAAACAGGCAGGCACTCACCAGTCCATCGTCCCTTGTCTGGCCCGCAAAAAGATACAGACATCTTTTTACGAGGTCAAAATTCCGAAAAGTAACATAATTCGTCAGAGCCTGTAATCTCAGATCTCCCAGCCACAGCCTTCGGTCACGCTTCGGTCCATCTTCAAACACAGACTGCATACAGTTCATCAGAGTCCGAAGGCTTACCCGATCCAGACTGCAAACCATTTCATCTTCACTCTCTATATGCTTTACCTCATCCATACTGGCAGCAGAAACACTGATACAGGTCACATCTTCTACAACCAGCTGCCATTTCAGAGAAGTATCTATGGCTTCAATCTCCATATATCGAAATGCGTAACGTCTCGGAAGTTTTAATTCTGCCGGAAGTATATCCACATGGATATACTCTTCCTGAATCCAGCCTCTGCTGATCCAGCCATCGTAATCAGTAGAATCCTCTGTCATTTCTTTTGCAATCTCTCCAAATTTCAGCCGTAGGAATGCCGGCGCGTCCTGCGGGCTTCCCACAGAATTTACTTTCAAAGTCACATAGCCAACCTGATGATCTCCGAAATCCAGACATATTTTATCTCCCTTTGCGAGATGATAATTTGAAAGGTTTTCCACAGAGTCTTTCTGTTTCACCTGCGGATATACAGCATTTGTCTTTACAATATCCACAAGTGCGGCAGGTTTTACCATTGTCTCATGAAGCTCCGGCATACAGTCTTCCGCTTTTTTTACAAATTTCTGGTTAGTCACGCGAACCATATCCAAATCAATACTTACTTTTGGCATTACGCTGCTCTCCTTTCATCCAGCTCTTTCACGATCTGAGGATAGATTTTATCCAGATTATAAAACATCATTGTAATTATGGTTGCAACATTCAGCACGATTGGTACCCAGATATACATAGCCGTAATATAACTCTGTGCAGTTGTCGTCTGTACAGAAAGTGCCGCATCAAATCCACCGAACTGCAGAAGTGCCGCACCAATACTGCTGGCAATCGCCATGCCGACTTTTCCGATAAATCCATTTACTGCAGAAAGGGTTCCGGCTGTATTGACACCACTTTTCCATTCTCCATAGTCAACAGGATCCGGCTGCATTGCAAAATGCATGCTTCCTTTTAAGCCATAACCAGCTGCTGCAATCACTGCTCCTGCGATAAGCACCTGCGTATTTGTTCCTCCAAAGAAAATCAGCAGCAGTCCACCTATATGTACCACACTTCCACCGACCATAAGGTTCCTTTTCGTTGTGAGTTTTACAAGAAACGGTGCTGCAAGGTTTGTCACAATTGGCACAAGTGTTGTGATAGTTGCAACCACCTGTACCAGTCCGGTATTCTGAACTACATAAGTAAAGTAAAAAATAACTGCACTTGCCTGAATAACATATCCACCAAAGAACCACAATATGTTCAAGGCAAACAACTTCCATGGCCCATTATGGAGCAGGCAGTAAATATTTGCTTTCAGGCTGACTTTTTCCTGTTTGATCGTCACACGCTCTTTTGTATTAAAGAAGCAGAAAAAGAATACCAGACATCCGATCACACCAAAAAGAATCATTACGATCCGAAATCCAAGTGCATCATTTCCATTTCCAAATTTGTCTACCAAAGTCAGTGCCAATGCACTGACAACAGTAGAACCAACAGATGAAAAGAATGTTCTGCAGGATGCAAGGACTGTTCTCTCATGCGGATCTTCACTCAGTGCCGGAAGAATGGATGCCATCGGAATATTTACAATCGTATAAGATGTAGATAACAGAATGTATGTTATATATGCATAGATCAACATTCCTGTCTGACTGATATCCGGTACAGAGAATGCAAGAACTGCTGTCACACCAAACGGAATTGCTCCAAAAAGGATCCATGGTCTTGATTTTCCCCATCTTGTGTTTGTCTTGTCAATCAAATACCCTACGATCAAGTCTGAAACACCATCAATAAATTTCGTCACAAGGAACATAATACTGACTGCACCTGCATTTAAATGCATTACATTTGTGTAAAAATACAGCAAATACAACGAAATCATCTGCCAGATCAGATTACAAGCAAAGTCTGAAGAGCCATATCCTATCCGCTGACGCCAGAGACCGATCTTCACTTTCTTTTCAACTTCGTTCATTTTTATTTACCTCCGTGTTTTGATGGTTTTACTTTACTTCTTTTTCACGGGTTCTCCAATTGTGATTCTTTTTGCGAATTACTGACTTTTTTTATGATAAATATTTTTTTACTGTTCCTCCATCAAAATTCTGTGACATATCTTTTTTTCTGGCAAAAGGCATGCTATACTTTTTTACATACAACAGCTGATGCGACAGAAAGAATCCAAAATTACCAAAATAAAAAGAGGTATAGTTCTCAGAGCAGTCTCGGAAACTATTGATTAAAAGCTGTATGATTTATGCAGCAAACTATC
>CAVKTR010000011.1:0-49719 GCA_963659325.1 Dysosmobacter segnis | reverse complement strand
TACTCTACTGTTACAGATTTTGCAAGGTTTCTCGGTTTATCTACATCCAGACCTTTTGCTACGCTGACATAGTATCCCAGTAACTGCAATGGAATGATAGCCAGGCTTGTTGCAAAATGTGGATCTGTCTTCGGCACGTAAACAGAGAAATCTGCAGTATCTTCAATACCATAATTGCCATATGTGGTCAGTCCCATCAGATATGCACCACGGCTCTTTACCTCAACCATGTTGCTGATTGTTTTCTCATAAAGATTACTCTGGGTCAGCACTCCGACAACCAGTGTATTGTCCTCGATCAGACTGATGGTTCCATGTTTTAACTCACCTGCTGCATAAGCCTCTGAGTGAATGTAACTGATTTCTTTCATCTTCAGGCTGCCTTCCAGACTGATAGCATAATCCAGACCACGTCCTAGGAAGAACATATCTTTTGCATTTGCATATTTGCTTGCAAACCACTGGATACGCTCTTTGTCATCCAGGATTTTCTGAATTTTAGCCGGCAGCGAATTTAATTCTGCGATCATATCTGCACATGCTTCTTCGCTGAGCAGACCTTTCACCTGTGCCAGGCGCATTGCAAACAGATACATTGCGATCAGCTGTGTGCTGTACGCTTTTGTAGTTGCCACGGAAATCTCCGGTCCTGCATAAGTATATAAGGTGTAATCACTCTCACGGGCAATGCTGGATCCTACTACGTTTACGACACCGAGAACAGACACGCCTTTTTCTTTGGCCAGACGAAGCGCTGCCAGACTGTCTGCAGTCTCTCCGGACTGGGAAATGATCACTACCAGTGAATTTTTCACCAGGATCGGATTGCGGTAACGGAACTCAGATGCAATATCAATCTCAACCGGCACCTGTGTCATATCTTCCAGCACATATTTTGCAGCCATACCTACATGATAAGCAGAACCACAGCCAACAATGTATACACGCTCAATGCCAGCCAGATCTTCATCTGTCAGACCGATCTCAGAAAAATCAACGGCATTGTCTTTTACATACGCTCCAACTGTATCCTGAACTGCCTTTGGCTGCTCATGGATCTCTTTCAGCATGAAATGCTCATAGCCGCCTTTTTCTGCTGCCTCAGCATCCCATTTGATCTCAACCATTTCTTTTTCGATTTCTTCTTCATCTGCATTGTAGAAATGGATTTCATCTTTTGTCAGCTCAGCAATTTCCATATTGCCAATGTAATATACATTACGTGTCTGATCCAGGATAGCCGGTACATCAGAGGCGATCAGAGAACCAGTTTCATTTTTTCCAATGATCAGCGGGCTGTCTTTTCTTGCTGCAAAAACTTTTCCCGGGTAATCTTTAAAGAGTACTCCGAAGGCATAAGAACCTCTGATATGAAGCATTGCTGTTGCAATTGCTGTCAGTGGAGATGCTGTTTTTTTGTAATAATAGTCAATTAATTTTACTGCTACTTCTGTATCAGTCTCAGAATAAAAAGTATAACCGCGTTTTACTAATTTTTCCTTCAGTTCCTGGAAGTTTTCGATAATACCGTTATGTACAAGAACGACATTTTTATCATCGGAGCAATGCGGATGCGCATTGTTCTCAGACGGCTCTCCGTGTGTCGCCCAACGGGTATGACCGATACCACAGGTTCCTTTTACAGAACGTCCCTCATCTGTCTTCTCGATCAGGGTACGAAGACGACCTTTTGCTTTTACGATCTCAATATTTCCGGTCTCTTCATCACGGACAGAAATACCTGCTGAATCATAGCCTCGGTACTCCAGTTTTGCAAGACCTGCAAGTAGGATCGGGGCTGCCTGCTGTTCTCCAATATAGCCTACAATTCCACACATATATTGAAAATCTCCTTATCTATTTCACTTCTTAGTTTTTAAACGTTACATTTCATCATATCATATTACTGCTGCTGTTGCAAGATTTCCAGTGCCTTTTGAATCTGATTGTCATAATCCACACTGTATGTGGCATCTTCCGGACCGGTAAATTCATACTCCAGCTCCACATCCGGTGTAATACCGATTCCCTGGATACAGGTACCGTTCGGTGTAAAATACCGGCTTGTGGTCAGCTTAAACGCACTGCCGTCTTTCAGAGACAAAATCGACTGTACCACGCCTTTTCCATAAGTGGTCGTTCCTACAATTGTGCCTGCTTTCCGATCCTGAATGGCTCCCGCAAAAATTTCGGATGCACTTGCACTGTTTCCATTTACCAGCACCGCCAGCGGAAGATCCAGTGACTTGTCATCTGTAGAATTATAATCCTCCCGGTTTCCACTCCGATCCTCTGTATACACCAGCAGGCCTTTCGGTAAAATGTCATCCAGCATATCACACACAGAAGTCAGCATACCTCCCGGATTGGAGCGCAGATCCACGATCAGCGCAGTCATTCCCTGATCCTGCAGTGTCTGCAGCGCTTCCTCAAACTGCTCCGTTGTATGTTCGGTAAACTCTGTCACCTGTATGTATCCGGTATTATTTTTCAACATCTGGCTGGTAACTGTCGGAAGCACCAGATTTTTTCTCGTAATATCAAATTCCAGATTTTCAGATTCTCCGGAGCGGGCGATTACCAGATGCACCTGCGTATCTTCTTCTCCGCGGACATGTGTGATAAATTCTGACAGATCCATGGAAGAAGCGTCATAATCATCTGCTGATACGATCACATCGCCTTCTTTCAGTCCGCTCTCCTGGGCCGGAGATCCGTCATATACATGCATGACAGTAACCGTTTTTGTCTCCGCATCCTGCTGCAGGCTGGCTCCGATTCCGCAATAAGTTCCGGATACATTAGTCTCGAAAAGTTCCTTTGCTTCGTCCGCCGTATAATACTGGGAATATACGTCCAGATTTTCAAACAGACCTGCATACAGGCCTTCCTGAAGTGTCTCTGTATCCACATCTTCATAATAATTCGACTGGATAAACTGAGCCAGTGACTGGATTTTTGTTTTTGTACTGTTATCCAGCACACCGGATCCGGCAGAGAGTCCGCGCACACCTGATGTCAGCACAAACACTGATATACAGACAACCGCCATCACCACTGCTCCGGACGCAAATCCTTTTCCAAATCCGCTCTTTTTTTTCTTTTTTCTTTTCTTTCCGCCCTCTTCCGGTTGGTTCTCAGCTTCTGTAACAGAAGTATGTTCCATGTCTGCTGTCAAAATTTCCTGTTTCTCCTGATTCATGTTCTAATACTCCTTCTTTACAGGTAATTACCCGGATCTACATATTTTCCATTTAACTGTACACCAAAATGCAAATGCGCGCCGGTAGAAACACCCGTGCTTCCTACCTTTGCAATGGTAGCACCACGGCTCACACTCTGTCCTTTTGAAACCAGAACAGAAGAGCAATGTTCATAAATCGTAAATAATCCGCCACCATGACTTAAGATTACATAATTACCAAGCACGCTGCTGTATCCGGTCGTTGTCACAACACCATCAGCAGCTGCCACAATTGCCGATCCCGCAGATGCTCCGATATCATACCCCTGATGATAAGTGGAAGCTCCGGCTGTCGGTGAGGTTCGCTTTCCAAATCCACTTGTGATTCTTTTGCTGGATGGACACGGCCAGGTAAACACGCCACCGGTGTACGATTTATCTGTATTTACATTCGAAGAACCGGAATTCGAACTGCTGCCGGAATCCGTGTCTGAAGTACTGCTATTGCCATTATTATTATTATTGCTGCTGTTACTGTCATTATTATTGTTATTTGCTGCTTCCTGCTGTTTTTTCAGTTCTTCCTGCTGCTTTTTCGCCTCTTCTGCTTTTCTGGCTTCTTCTGCCTTTCTGGCTGCCTCTTCCGCTGCCAGCATATCCTGTATCAACTGATTTTCTGCATCAATCTTCTGCTGGTATTCCTGCGCACTTTCTTCTGCCTCGGAAATTCCCTGACGGATACCAGACAATTGCTGCTCCTTTTCCTCCATCAGCAGGTTTACTGCCTGCTGCTCATCTTCTAACTGGTTCTGAAGCGCCTCAAGGTCTGCTTTATCCTGTCTGATCGTCTCTTCGGCATTCTGGATTTCCACCTGCAATTGCTGATATTCTGCAAGTTTTTCTCTGTCATAAGTCATCAGCGAAGACATGTACTCCACTTTTTTCAGCAGTTCTGCAAAACTTCCGGCTTCCAGCAATGCTTCCAGATAACTCACTCCAGAGTTCTGATACATATAGCGTATGCGCCCTTTCATGCTTTCATACTGTCCTGCCTCATTTTCCTGCGCAGACGCAAGCTGTTCCTCGGAGTCAGCCAGTTCCTTATTTTTTTGTTCTGTCTGCTGCTCCAGATCATCTATCTTCTCTGAGATCTCAGTCAGTTTACTGTCCAGTTCACTGATTGCCGCCTCTGTATCTCCTTCCTGTCCCTGCAGCTGCGTGATCAGTGCCTGTGCATCCTTCAGATCGTTTTCCAGCTGGCTCTTTCTCTCACGGACCGCCGAAATACTCCCGGAAGCAGCAGAAGCGCCGCCACTTCCTGCTGTTGTCGCAAAAAGTGCCGCCGCCAGTGTCAATCCTGTGATTTGCCTGATTCTTTTCTTCATCATCAAATCTCCCTATAAATCTTTTTCTGCTGTATCTTAGAAAATAACTATTATACGTTAATGTGTTTATGAACCGTTGCGCGGCTTCCTATATATCCGATACCAATACCGAGAACCAGTCCCACCGGAACCAGGATCTGAAATACCGACTGTGCCGGAAGGAAAGTCAGCAGGTTATTCAAAAATCCGAAGCGGTTTGCCACATAAGCAATGATTTTTCCATACATTGCATACAGAATGCACAATGGGATGATCGCTCCAATTGCTCCGATCAGAATACCTTCGACAATAAACGGTGCCCGGACGAAGAAATCCGTCGCTCCGATCATTTTCATAATACCGATCTCTTCTTTTCGGACTGCGATACCGGTACGAACCGTATTGCTGATCAGGAAGACAGCGACACAGATCAGAATTACAATAATAACCGCAGATACAATACTTACCAGTCTGTTAAAATCAGTCAGTGTATTTGCAACCATCTCAGACTGACGTACTTTGCTGACATGATCCTGGCCTTCCAGGTAAGATACCAGACTGCTCTGCTGTGAAATATCTTCCATGTAAATCTCATAGTTTGCCTTGTCAGACAACGGGTTATCAGAGCCAAAGCTTGCTGCTGCCGCTTCATCTCCGTCAAAGTATTCCAGTTTGTACTCTTCCCATGCTTCATCTGCTGATACATAGTTAAAACTTGATACTTCCGGCCGCATTGCGATCTTCTGACCGATCTCATCGATCTGATCCTGTGTGGTTCCCTCATCAAAGAATACGGTAATAGCCACGCTTGACTCCACATCTTTTACGACATGCTGGAAGTTTACTACAATAGAGTAAAACATACCAAACATAAAAATACATGCTGCCATGGTTGCGATTGATGCGATAGAAAACATCTTATTGGTCCAGATATTTTTAATACCCTGTTTGATCGTATATCCTAATGTACTAATTTTCATCGTCTGCACCACCCATCTGTACATCACTCACCACATGTCCCTGCTGCAGTGTAATGACACGTTTCTTCATTGCCTCTACAATTTCCATGTTATGGCTGACTACCAGAACTGTCGTTCCACGCTTGTTAATCTCATCCAGTAATTTCATAATTTCCCATGCATTGTTTGCATCCAGGTTACCGGTCGGCTCATCCGCCAGCAGGATTTTTGGCTCGTTGATCAGTGCACGCGCGATGGCCACACGCTGCTGCTCACCACCGGATAACTGGTTTGGTTTTGATTTATATTTTGCAGCCAGGCCAACCAGAGAAAGCATTTTCGGTACTTTTTCCTTAATGGAACGGTTCGGCGCAGAAATAACTCTCTGTGCAAAAGCCACGTTTTCATATACGTTTCTGTCTTTTAACAGACGGAAATCCTGGAACACGCAGCCGACATTTCTACGAAATTTCGGAACCTGACGATGCGGGATCTGTGACAAGATCTTATCATTGATCACGATCGTGCCGGATGTCGGCTCAAGTTCCTTCAGCAGCAGTTTGATCAGTGTAGATTTTCCGGAGCCACTGTCTCCGACTACAAACACAAACTCACCCTCATCTATCTGTATATTGATATCTGCCAATGCAGGTACACCTTCTACATAAGACTTGCTTACGTCTTTTAATGTAATCATTTTATCCTCCTTTGTCTCACTTTGTTTTCTGGCATAAAATGGGGGCACGAAATCTGTTCTTTTGTGCCCCCAAACACTTAGCGATTAATAATCTAATGTTTCCATATATTTCATGTATTTTACAACCATCAACGCAATCTTAAAGGTGATGGCATCTTCAAACACCCTCAGGTCAAGTCCGGTACTCTTCTGAAGCTTATCCAGACGGTACACCAGAGTGTTTCTGTGAATGTATAACTGACGTGATGTCTCAGATACATTCAGGCTGTTCTCAAAGAACTTGTTGATGGTGGTCAGCGTCTCCTCATCGAAGTCATCCGGTGATTTTCCACCGAAAATTTCTTTAATAAACATCTTGCACAGTGGTAACGGCAGCTGATAGATCAGACGTCCGATTCCCAGTGCGGAATATGCGATGATATTGCGCTCTTCAAAGAAAATCTTTCCTACATCCAGTGCCATACGCGCTTCTTTGTAAGATCTGGATACTTCCTTGATCTCATTGACCACGGTGCCGTATGCAATATGCACATCCGCGTCGCCCTTAAACAGCCCAAGGATCACTTCCGCTGTCTTATTCAGGTCATTCGCGGTATCGGAACCCTCCACTTCTTTGACTACGATGATGTTTTTCTCATCCACCGCTGTCACAAAATCTTTATTTTTTCCTTCAAAGATACTGCGTACCTTTTCCAGCTCGTTTCCTTCTTTGTCGCGATTGGTCTCTACTATATATACCACTCTTCGCACATCAGTTTCAATATGCAGTTTTTTGGCACGATTGTAAATATCTACCAGAAGCAGATTATCCAGCAACAGGTTCTTAATAAAATTATCTTTGTCAAACCGCTCCTTGTAAGCCACCAGCAGATTCTGAATCTGGAAACTTGCGATCTTTCCAATCATGTATACGTCGTCGCTGTCTCCGTTGGCGAGCAGAATATATTCAAGCTGATGCTCGTCAAATACCTTAAAAAAATGACATCCTGATACTACCTGACTGTCTGCCGGTGAATCAACTAATGCCATTGCTGATCCCACATAGCGGTCTGCCTCCGGAAATGTAGTTGCAAGGATTTTTCCTTCTGTATCAATGATACACAAATCTATCCTTGTAATATTTCTCAATCCATCAATCGTATTTTGCAATATCTGATTTGAAATCATAGTGATAAGTCCCCCTGCACATTTTTATACAACATTCACAATAACCAATTCTCTTTTTTTCATATATTTCTTATATGTATTTCTATTTTAAGACAAAAACCCCAAAAAAGTAAAGAGGAAATGCAATTTTTTTTATGCATTTCCCCAATTTTTATACTTTGTTCACATTTTGTCTTCATAGGACTGAAATCCTTCGCCCCATACTTCCCTGGCATCACTGATGATCAGAAATGCCTTCGGGTCGATCTGCATAACGGTTTCCTTCAGTTCCACCATCTGTTTCTTGGAAATAACGCAAAGCAGCATGCAGCGTTCTTTGTGTGTATACATTCCTTTTGCATTCAGTCCCGTTACTCCACGTTCAAGTCCCGTCATCAGTGTCTGTGCGATTTCTTCTGATTTATCCGACATAATATATACCGCACGGGACGTGTCCAGACCTTCTACCGTGATATCAGATACTTTCATACTGATAAAAATAGCAAATATTGCGTAAAGTGCAATTTTTAATCCAAATAAATACAGGCCAGCAATGACGATCAGCGCATCGATCACCTCCATGATCTGGATGATCGAATACTGTTTCAGATGTAGATGAAGGAGTGCCGCCAGCATATCCGTACCACCGGTGGTACAATGTGCCCGAAGCACAAGGCCTACGCCAAGTCCCATCACACCTCCGCCAAACAGACACCCGATCAGCAGATCCTGCTGTGACAGATCCCAGGCCGGGATCACGGCCAGCCACGCCGAAAGCAAGATCATGGCCACAAAGGACTTTCCGGCAAATTCTTTTCCTTTTTTCCAGAAAGCCCAGATAAAAATCGGCACATTCAATACAAATGATGTTACTCCAAGTGGAATTCCGCCCTTCACCAGACCCGTTGTCATTGCTTTTATCACAATCGCGAGACCGGAAAAACCTCCGGTTACCATATCAAGCGGTTCCAGTACGCATTTTACCGCAAATGCAACAAGCGCAGTTCCAACTACCATAATGATAATATCCTGCACCCATTCACTTTTTAATTTTTCTTTCATAAATCTCCCTCGCCCTGCACCATTTCTCCATGTCATTTTATACAGGAAAAAACAGATCTACTCTTCTCCCTTACTGGACTGGATCTGTCTCTTCATTTTTCGATGTGCCAGCAATTTCCGCCAAAAACCAATCGGATGTGGTTTTCCTCCTACAAAGGTATTCTCTGTGCCGATGCCAAACCAAAGCCGGATATTCAGCATTTTCCGATGCTCTGCCAGAAATGTCTCCTGCACCGGTGTCGGCAGCATGACAAGTAACATGTTCGGTGCCACTGCATTAATCTCATTTACAATACGCTCCGTATCTCCCTCGCATTCTTCCCAGACAGCATCCCCGCAAATACCGCTGCCATTACCGAAAGATTCTTCCATATACTGACACAACCTGTCCATCTGCTCACGGTTCTGCGTCAACAGATAAATACTGTGACGTTCTCTGGCCACGGTCCGTAATGCCTCGTAGGCAAACCGGTGCTTCTGTGCCTCGTCCAGCCACTGTATGGAAGTCACGCCAAGTTCCATCAGGATTTCTTTGTCAGAAGGGATTACCAGATCCATGTCTTCCAGACACCGACGCACAACTTCGTCCTCACCGGCTGTCACAATGGTCTTCATGGAAACAGATTCCACCGCATGCAGTCCCTCTGATTTTACATAATGTTCTATTCTGTGAAGTGCTTCCCGCAGACTGCAGATATCGATCCGCACGCCCGCCAGTTCTTTTTTACTACTCATTTTATCCCATTTCTTTTTTCATATTTCATGAATAAGTCTCCATTGAACCTTTATACAATAATTGTATCCATACGTCAAGTAAAATTCAATTTTGACCAATAAAATCACGGGACAACCTACATTTTTCGCATTTATGCACAAAGTTATGCACGTTATCAACATTTTTCGGTGATGGTTGTAAAAACGGAAAGTCTTATCAAAGCGAGAGCGAGGACTGGATTCTATGACGCTAGTCACTCACTTCCCTCGTTTCACGGCGGTTTCATCGCGCTCGTTCTCACCTCTAATAAAAGCTGGTCGGTTCCCACTCGCGCAAAACCTTGTGAAACTCAGTCGTTCCCTAAATCGCTTACATAGAATCCAGTCCTCGCTCTCGCATTTACATAACAAAACAGCCCGTGACTTTTCCCCTGTCATGTTCAGACACATTATATTATTTTCTACAGCCCACAAAAATCTATTTTCTCAGAATATACTTAAGCAGTAATAAAAAATCTGATTTATCATTGTCATATTTTAAATCACTATCTATAATTAATTAGATGTCCTATCAACATTAATCTACCGGAGTACATCCACAACGTAGTAGAAAGAATTCAGCCTATTTTTTCTCAAGGAGCGATTGTTAGCGACTGAGACAAAATAGGCTGAATTCGTTTTCACAACTTATATTTTTACCGCAAAAGAATTTAAATTACATCACGCGACGTACCGCCAGAATGTTTTTATAAGTAGCGGAAGACACCTTAATACCATCGCGCGGATTGCTTGCATGTACAATCTGTCCACCACCGATATAAATACCAACATGTCCGCTATAGCATACGATATCGCCCGGCTGTGCCTCTGAATAACTTACACCACGTCCTACGCTGCGCAGTGCAGAAGAAGAATGCGGCAGTGAAATTCCATAGTGTGCATAAACCTGCATTACAAATCCGGAGCAGTCTACTCCTTTTGTCAGGCTTGTACCACCCCATACATACGGATTTCCAACAAACTGTAATGCATAACTTGCCACGGAGCTTTTGGATCCGGACTCATTGGATTCTGTCTGCGGTTTTTCTGCATACTGATAAGTATCTGCTACGGTTGCATACTCAGAGGAAATATAACCTTCTCCGTCTGCAGTCTGTACTTTGATCCAGCCCGGTGTCTGCTCATCGGTTACGATAAGCTGTTCATCTTGTCCAACTAGTGTTACAACAGATGCTTCCGTGGATGCCTCGCTGCGGACTTTCAGTGTCTCTGTGTTGATCTTTGCTTTTCTGCTTTTTACAGAATCAAGTAAGGCCTGATCACCAACGGTCAGATATTCTGCTTTTACATATCCTGTAATAGAACCGGATGAAATCTGATACCAGCCATCCTGCTCTCCGGTAATTTCAGCAACTGCGTCTTTTTTCATAATTCCCACTACGCTGCTGTCTGTGGACGCACTCTCGCGCACGTTCAGATAATTGTCTACCTGTGCAACGCCAAGACTCTGAGCAGCCTGAGCTTCTGCTGCTTCACTCTGTACATTCGCCTGTGCAACCAGCAGAGATACGGCGGAAGCCGGTGCAGCTGCAGCTGACAGATCAGCCGGTGCAGCCTGGGCAGTTCCAGCTCCAAGGGTCAGCATCAGGGTACTTAACAACAGACAGGCAGTTATTTTTCTATTTCTGGATCTCATAATTTTTTCCTCACAATCGTTTTCTATATATTACTTTTCATTTCATTTATTACAAATTTGTTACATTCAACGGTTGTAATTATAACAACTGCATTTTTCGCTGTCAAGTAGCTAACCCTTGGCATACGCAGATTTTATACTTTTTTCACATTCTAAAAAGAGAAACAGAATTGTAACAATTCTGTTTCTCTTCGTTTCCTCTATTTTTTAGTTCTGCTGCGTTTGCCCGGTATCCGAATTTACCTGTCCAACCGCCGACGTCACCGCATCCAGGATCTGATCCAGTAGCCCTTCTCCCGTATGAACATTACATACTTCTGTCGGTATCCTGTTCTCACCGGAAGCACCTTTTACAAAGGCTTTTGTCTCTTTGCTGCTCTCCGGGCAGTAATCACCAGCAAGCAGACCTGAATCTGTACAGATTACTGCCGTCTGGTGCAGATCACATTTTTCGGAAGGCTCTGTCCCCTCTTCAAAATATTCTGTGGTCACTTCCGGGCATACACCTTTGATGGCAATTTTTCCGGAAGTCTGGCATACACTGCTCTCCACTACATCATCCGGCTGCTCAAACTCCTTGTACTCCAGATCTTTATGCAGGCTCTCCATAATGTTACGCCAGAGGATCTTCGGGGAACGATTGGATTCCAGTTCAGAATTATCATCATAGCCGCACCATACCACACAGGTATAATAAGGTGTATAACCCGCAAACCATGCATCCCTGGCTGCCTCTGTGGTTCCGGCTGTACCGGTTTTTCCGGCAATGGGCATTGTCTCGAAATCCGCAAGCTTTCCGCTTCCTTTTTTTACAACGTCTTCCATGGCGGAAGTCAGAAGAAAGGCGGTGCTGTCCTTAATCACTCTGTGTTTCTTTGGTTTCTTCTCCAGAAGCACATTTCCGTCCCGATCCAGAATCTTCGTATATAAAACAGGTTCCTTATAAACACCCTGATTTGGCATAACTTCAAATGCTGCTGCCAGTTCCAGGTTGCTGACGCTGCCGACACCAAGCGGCAGTGATTCTACCGCATCATTTTTTGTCAGGGTAGAGATACCAAATTTCTTTGCCATCTCATAACCGGTCTGCGGTGTGATATCATCCACCGTTTTAATGGCTACCACGTTGACAGAATCCTGGATTGCTTCCCGGATGCTTGTATAACCACGATACTTTCCATCCGCATTGTGTACCGTCTGGCCGGACTGGTAAGTGATCGGCTCATCCAGCACAGTCGTTGCCAGTGTATATTTTCCACTTTCAAGTGCAGGTGCATAAGCGGTCAGGATTTTAAATGTTGATCCCGGCTGACGGGTTGTTCCAGATGCGCGGTTCAGCGTCTTGCTGGCTGTTTTTTCGCCGCGGCCACCGACCAGTGCTTTTACCTGTCCGGTACTCTGGTCAATGACCGTCACAGAAGCCTGTGGCTGTACCGTAAATGTCACATTTTCACCTATCACAATCCCCCCGTCCTGTAGCAGGGCTTCCCGATAGCCGTCGATGGCCTCCTGCGCCTCAGATTCGGATGAATAATTCAGACTGTAATTGCTGTATTGCTTCTTATAATAAGATAGCAGGCTCTGCTCACTGAAATGTTCCACTGTTCCGTCCGTCTGCTGAATTGATAATGCATAAGAAAATGAAATTTTACTACGGATATCATAATTACTGTCATTATTGACCTGTGTATCACAGACTGACTGGATTTCCGGATCCTGCGTGGAGTAAATAGTCAGGCCGCCGCTGTAAAGCGCTTTATACGCCTGTGCCTCGGAATATCCAAGTTCCTTCTGCAGATCATCAATGATCTCATCGGTCAGGGAATCCACAAAATAAGAAGTAATATTTGTATCACTATTTCCCCATTTTGTGTTATTTTTCTGAATCCGGTCATATACATCATCCGCCAGTGCAGCCTCATACTCTGCGTCACTGATGTAACCATGATCTTTCATATTTTCCAATACTTTTTCTCTGCGTGCCGCATTGTTATCCGGATGGGAAATCGGGTTGTATTTGGACGGGTTTTGTGTGATTCCCGCGATCACTGCGCACTCAGACAGATTCAGTTCTGACACATCTTTGCCAAAATAGCGACGGGATGCGGCCTGCACGCCCAGCGTATTCTGTCCCAGATTAATGGTATTCAGATAGTTTTCCATGATCCAGTCCTTGGATACTTTTTTCTCCAGTTCTATGGCCAGATACTGTTCCTGCAATTTACGCTTTATACGCTGGGTGGAATCTTCTGTCGTCCAGCCTTCAAATACGTTGTTTTTCAGCAACTGTTGTGTAATAGTGCTGGCACCTTCCGAAAAATGTCCTGTCGTCAGTCCTTTCGCAACAGCCCGGACAATTCCCCGCAGATCAATTCCATTGTGTTCATAAAAACGTTCATCCTCGATAGATACAAAGGCATGCTGCAAATTGACCGGAATCTCGTCCAGTGTCACATAAACACGGTTCGAACCGGTTCCAACCAGCTGCGCCGTCACATTTTCATCGGCATCCAGAACGGTTGACATATATCCCGACGGTGTCGCATCAATCTTATTAATATCCGGTGCCTCCGCAATCATGCGCTCCACATACTGATAACCGCGATAACCGCCATACCCAATTCCAAGTACAAATACAAGTAATATGATCAGCAGTGTCAGTGATTTGACTTTTCGCCGCATCACCGTACCGCGGGATGTCAGTTCCCAGCGTCTCCGCGCAGCCTGCTTCCTTCCATAGTTCATATATTCCCTCCAATAATTCCACCATCTGTATTTCTTACTTTCTTATATTGCCTATCTTACCATTAATGCGATATACTGTCTATATTCAGAGCCATGCAGATTTACAAAAATAGAAAGGGACACTATGAGTTATAAAGTATTATATCAGGCCGGTCAAGGCGAAATTGAAGAAAAAAAATCCCGTTTTATCGCCCACACCCTTCCTGTCAATTCAGAAGAGGAAGCCGTTGCCTTTTTAAATAAGATAAAAAAAGAATACTGGGACGCGCGCCACAACTGCCACGCCTACACTATAGGAAAAAATAATGAATGCACCCGCTGCAGTGATGACGGGGAGCCGTCCGGTACTGCCGGCCGTCCGATTCTGGATGTACTGCTCCGGGAAGAGATCCACAACTGCATCGTTGTTGTCACCCGATACTTCGGCGGCACACTGCTTGGAACCGGCGGACTGGTCCGGGCTTATCAGGCAGCTACCCAGGCCGGACTGGCTGCAAGTAACATTATTGAAAAACAGTTCGGGCACAAATTACATGTCACTACAGATTATAATGGCATCGGAAAGCTCCAATATCTGGTTGCACAGAACCAGATTTTCACCCTGGATACCCAGTATACGGATAATGTTACCCTGGATTTAATGGTTCCGGAGGAAAAATTCACAGATTTCTGTGCTCAGATCACGGAAGCCACCAGCGGGCGCGCGATCATGGATTCCGAAGATTTAGAAGAATTTGGTGTTGTTGACGGCGAAATCATTTTTTAATCGATATTTTTCTCTCATTTTACTTTTATCACCAAAATGTCAGATTATTAACAAAAATAAGTCAAAAATTCAAACACAGTTTTTTCAAAAAAGGGGTTGCAATCCTTGGAGACTTGCCCTATAATAACACTTGTCGACAGGACATGAGGCAAACACCTCAAAACAAAGTCTTCGGCAACAAGTAATGGCCCATCGCCAAATGGTAAGGCAACGGACTCTGACTCCGTCATTTCAAGGTTCGAATCCTTGTGGGCCAGCTATCAGAAAGCACCATGTAAATGGTGCTTTTTTGTTAACTAAAAGAAAAATCGTTTGTATCATTTTCGTTTTTCAAACGAAGATACAACACATACTTTATCCTATGTTTTTAAGGAGGATGATTTTCATGTATCAGTTTAAAAGCCGCGTCAGATTCAGTGAGGTAGACAGTCACCTCAACATGACACTGCCATCCATTATCAACTATTTTCAGGACTGCAGTACCTTCCACTCCGATTCCATCGGACAAGGCATTGAAGTCATGATGGAACAGGGTTATGCCTGGATTCTCTCTTCCTGGCAGATCATCATCAACCGTTATCCAAGATTTGGTGAAGAAATCACGATCAGTACCTGGGCACACGGTTGGAAAGCCTTTTTCGGATATCGTAATTTCAAAATGGAGGATGCCGACGGAAATGTTCTGGCTTATTCCAATACAAACTGGATCTACATGAATATCAAAACCGGCCGCCCGGAACGGATTCCAAAGGAAGTCAGTGATCTCTACGCCTGCGAACCGGCAATTCCTATGGAGGAAGCCTCCCGCAAGATTGCACCTGTCACAGAAGGCATCAGCCTTGCGCCGATCCAGGTACACAAATACGACATCGATTCCAACAATCATGTCAACAATGAACGCTATGTTCCGATGGCCATGGAATGTCTGCCAAATGACTTTAGCGTTCGTCAGCTTCGGGTGGAATATCGCAATTCTGCCGTATACGGCGATACGATTTATCCTTTCTATCATCAGGAAGGCGATACGCTGAAAGTATCCCTCAATGATTCTGATGGCAGACCTTATGCGATCGTAGAGTATCAAAGCTGACAAAATACAAAAAACATCTTTTCGTATTTTTCCACAGATTATAGATTATACAAAAGATACATAAAAATGAGAACTAATAATTCAATCACAGAAATATCTTTATACCACCAGAAAGGACGGAAACACAACATGAAATTAGGAGAAAAACAGACACTTACCGTAGTAAAACAGGTAGACTTCGGCGTTTACCTCGCAGAACAACAGGATGACGAAACCCGCGTACTGCTCCCGGCCAAACAGGTTCCAGAGGGCACAAATCTGCACGACAAACTGGAAGTCTTCTTATATAAAGACTCCAAGGATCGTCTGATCGCCACTACAAACGAACCAAAACTGACACTGGGCGGTTTTGCCGTTCTGAAAGTGCTTCAGGTCACTCAGATCGGTGCATTTCTTGACTGGGGACTGGAGAAAGACCTTCTGCTCCCATTTAAGGAACAGCTGCGCAAGGTTCACGAAGGCGACGAAGTACTCGTTACACTTTACATTGATAAAAGTAACCGTCTCTGCGCTACTATGGAAGGCATTTATCATCTGCTTTCCACAGATTCTCCATACAAAAAAGGAGATACAGTAACCGGCCGTGTATACGAATTCAGTGAAAACTTTGGTACCTTCGTTGCAGTAGATGATAAATATTCCGCCCGCATCCCGGGATTCGAGAATACAACCGCATTAAAAATCGGTGATATCATCGAAGCAAACGTCACCAACCGTAAGCCGGACGGCAAACTGGATCTGACCATCCGTGCAAAAGCCTATGTTCAAATGAACAAAGATGCCGAATACGTATTAAGGATCATTGATGAATATGGAGGCGTCCTTCCGTTTAATGACAAGGCTTCACCGGAGATCATAAAACGCGAAGCCCATATGAGTAAAAACGCATTTAAACGTGCCGTTGGCCACCTTTATAAAGAGCGTCTGATTGAGTTCACAGAAAAAGGAATTCGACGCGTATAAGATTTCCTATCAAATGAAAAAGAACCGAAGGTAAACTTCCGGTTCTTTTTCGTTTGATGTATATACTAACTAAGGGGATTAGATAATACCGTTTCTTATACTTCGAAAATAAGGTCGCCGTAAGATGGCATTGGCCATACTTTCTTATCAACGATAATCTCAAGTTTATCAATCGGAGTGCGAAGCTCTGCCATAGCTGCTGTAACCTCATCACGGTAGTATGCTGCACGCTCTGCGCCATCATCCATAGTCAGACCTTTATCTGTCACTTCTTCCAGTTTTGCCAGAGCTACTTTCGCATCAGATAATAATGCAGATGCTTCCTGTAATAACTCTGTCTGAACGCTGACATCACAGTCGCAGGCTGCTTTCACAGCATTGATAGACTGTGCCAGACCTGTAATATCTTTGATAACGGCCGGGATCAATGTCTTATTTGTGATATTGATCATAGCACGTGCCTCAATATTAATTTCTTTTGCATATGCCTCATACTGAATCTCTTCACGGGACTCCAACTCAGCTTTTGTAAATACGCCAAATTTCTCAAACATATTTACTGCTTTGTCTGTAGTCAGTGCCGGGATTGCATCTACCATAGAGCGGATATTTGGTAATCCTCTGCGCTCTGCTTCTTCTACCCACGCATCAGAATATCCGTCACCATTGAAGATGATTCTCTGGTGGTCTGTCAGATACTTCTTGATCAGGTCATGTGCTTTTGCATTTACATCTTCTGCTTTTTCCAGCTCATCGCAAGCTTCCTCGAAAGCTTCAGCAACGATAGTATTTAATACAACGTTTGGTGAGGAAATAGAATCCTGGGAACCAACCATGCGGAACTCGAATTTGTTTCCTGTAAACGCAAACGGTGATGTTCTGTTTCGGTCTGTTGCATCTTTTGCAAGATCCGGCAGAGAAGCTACACCTGTCTGTAATACACCACCCTTCAGGGAATGTGTTGCAGAACCAGTGCTGATCAGCTGTGAGATCACATCATCAAGCTGCTCTCCAAGGAATACGGAAATAATTGCCGGCGGAGCCTCATTGGCACCAAGTCTGTGATCATTTCCAACGTCTGCTGCAGACCAGCGAAGCAGATCTGCATGTTTGTCTACTGCTTTCAGGATGCATGCAAGTACCAAAAGGAACTGAATATTCTCATGTGGTGTTTTTCCCGGCTCTAACAGGTTGATGCCGTCATCTGTTGTAATGGACCAGTTATTATGTTTACCGGAACCGTTGACACCGTCAAATGGTTTCTCATGAAGCAGGCACTGAAGTCCATGCTCGTTTGCTTTCTTTTTCAGCACTTCCATGACAAGATGGTTATGATCCAGAGCCATGTTACATGTCTCATAAATTGGTGCCAACTCGTGCTGTGCCGGAGCAACCTCGTTATGCTGTGTCTTTGCCGGAACACCCAGTTTCCAGAGTTCTTCATTGACGTCTTTCATGAATGCAGCAATACGTGGACGGATGCTTCCGAAATAATGATCGTCCATCTCCTGACCTTTTGCAGGCATGGAACCGAATAATGTACGTCCGGTATAGATCAGATCTTTTCTTCTTAAATATTTCTCTTTATCTACCAGGAAATATTCCTGCTCACAACCTACCGACGGAGTTACTTTTCTTGATGTAGTATTTCCAAATAATTTTAAAAGACGAAGTGACTGTTCATTGATTGCCTGCATGGAACGAAGAAGCGGTGTCTTCTGATCCAGTGCCTCACCCTTGTAAGAGCAGAAAGCAGTCGGGATACAAAGTGTAGCGCCTGCAGCATCATGTCTTACAAATGCAAAAGAAGTACAATCCCAGGCTGTATATCCTCTTGCCTCACATGTTGCACGAAGTCCTCCGGACGGGAAAGAAGATGCATCCGGCTCACCTTTGATCAGCTCTTTACCGGAAAAGCTCATCAGTACTTTACCCTGCTCGTTCGGAGCAGTGATAAATGAATCATGTTTCTCTGCTGTCACACCTGTCAGTGGCTGGAACCAATGAGTATAATGTGTTGCGCCCTGCTCAATTGCCCATTCCTTCATTTCATGTGCAATGATATCTGCAGTTGCAAGATCCAGATCTGTTCCCTCTTTGATGGTCTCCTGCAATTTCTGATATACTTTCTTTGGAAGTCTTTCCTTCATCACAGTGTCATTGAATACATTTTCGCCAAAAATATCAGCGACTTTGAAATATCCACTCATCTTCTTGATTCCTCTCTTTTTTCATTTTTTTACAGTTCCCCTGAGTATATACTGATCTACATCCGTCCTCACCTATATGATTGTCGGAGTCCATATCCATGTTGGTTCAAAACCCACCACAGAGATCTGTTTCCCCGCACGCCTGATGAATTCGGAGCAATCCTGCTATATCTGATCAAATCATTTCTTATTTCTTTATAGCAGAAAAGGGTATTCCACCATCTGTTGGAACACCCTTGTTCAGCACGTATTCATGTCTTGCAATTAAGATAGTACAAATTTCTCAAAATTGCAAGAGGCCGAAAACATTTTTGTCCATTTCAACAATTATGAGTTGTAAAACACTAATTTTTCGTTACTTTTTACAAAATCTCAGGCTTTGTCGATAGAACCAAAAATTTCCATTTTCTCTTTTACTTTTGCTTTGATTGCTTCAAAACCAGGAGCAAGTACTTTTCTAGGATCGAATCCTTTACCTACCAGGTCTTTGCCTTCTTCAATATATTTTCTTGTAGCTTCAGCAAATACAAGCTGGCACTCTGTATTTACGTTGATCTTCGCAACACCAAGAGAGATTGCTTTCTTGATCATATCATCCGGAATACCTGTACCGCCATGAAGTACTAACGGCATATCACCTGTTTTCTGCTGGATAGCATCCAGAGTCTCAAAGCTTAAACCAGCCCAGTTTTCTGGATATTTTCCATGAATGTTGCCGATACCTGCTGCAAGCATTGTTACACCAAGATCAGCGATTGCTTTACACTCGTCCGGATCTGCACACTCGCCCATTCCGACAACACCGTCTTCCTCGCCGCCGATAGCGCCAACTTCTGCCTCAAGAGATAAACCTTTCTCTTTGCATACAGCAACAAGTTCTTTTGTCTTTGCAACGTTCTCTTCGATTGGATAATGAGAGCCATCAAACATTACAGATGAGAAACCAGCTTCAATACATTTGTAGCAAGCGTCATAGCTGCCGTGATCCAGATGTAATGCAACCGGAACAGTGATATTTAACTCTTCCAGCATACCATTTACCATACCAACAACGGTTTTGTAACCAGCCATGTATTTGCCGGCACCTTCGGAAACACCGAGAATAACCGGGGAGTTATTCTCCTGAGCCGTTAACAGGATTGCTTTTGTCCACTCAAGGTTGTTGATATTAAACTGACCGACTGCATAGTGACCTGCTTTTGCTTTTTCAAGCATTTCTTTTGCTGAAACTAACATAATGAAATCCTCCATTTGTTTTAAAAATTTGTTTTAAATAAAACATTGTTAATATAATAACATTATAACCGTATCTCTCCAAAAAAGAAAGTACTATTTTTCAACCATGAAACTTATCCGGCGGCAGCGGTTGAAAATTTCCACCTCTTTGTGTTCTCCGCCGTACTCGCCATCCAGAGTCCACGGTACATAGTCATCACAATGAAGCTTGATGTGATCTGTCTTGTACGTATAAATATAAGGTGTCTCGATATCCTTTGGCATCACAAGATTCGTCAGGATTTCGTTTAACTGGATCGGATTTTGCGGCATCTTGATCAGTGTCACTTCAAATTCACCGTCATCCAGTTTTACATTATTTCCGGTCATATTCTTCATACCACCCACGGAAACAGAATTTGTGATCATTCCATAGATAAATTCATCCCTGATCGTCTCACCGTTTACTTCCACTTCCAGATAATAGGACGGAATATCGTACAGTCTCTTTGCGCTTTCCAGAATATAAGCCACATGGCCGAAAATATTTTTCAGCTTCTGGTTTGTCATGTAAGAAACATCCGTAAACAGACCGAAGGCCGCAATATATACGAAATAATCTTCGTTAAACTCTCCCACATCACATGGAAAAGGCTGACCATTTACCGCCACATCCGCAGCACGGAGCATATTTTTCGGAATTTTTAAGGACTGTGCAAAGTCATTGGTGCTTCCTGCCGGAATATATCCGATGGGTGCGATTCCATCACAGCGCATCATACCTGTGACAACCTCATCCAGTGTACCATCACCACCGCTGCACACGATCATATCATATTCTTCTGCACACTCTTCCACTTTCCGTACAGCATCCGCTTTTTCCTGTGTCGGATAAATCGTTACTTCATACCCGCTTTTTACAAATGTGTCCACGATGGACAACAGCTGATTTCGAATCTGCCCCTTCCCGGATCTCGGATTAAATATAAATAATAATTTTTTCTTATCCATTTTAATTCTCCTCTTCGGTCCTCAAGCCTTCTGCAATTTCTTTTAATTTTCTGAGCCTGTGGTTCACTCCGGATTTTCCAACCGGCGGATCCAGATATGCCCCCAGTTCCTGCAGCGATACATCCGGATGATCCAGCCGCACCTGCGCCATCTCCCGGATGGCCGGCGGAAGCTGCTCCAGTCCGAGATGTTCTTCTATATAATGAATATCATCCACCTGTCTGGCCGCGGTCTTCACCATCTTGTTGATATTGGCAGAATCGCAGTTCGACTGCCGGTTGGCGCTGTTTCTCATATCCTTGATAATCCGGATATTCTCCAATTCCATCAATGATTTATGCGCTTCCATCACATTCAAGATCTGAATGATCTCCTCACTGTCCTTCAGATAGACCACCGGTTTCTGCTTTCGCATGATCAGCTTGGCCTTGATCTCAAAAAAACGCATCTGCTCTTTCAGGAATTCTGCCGTTGCCATATCATCACAGACAATTTCAAAATGATAGGATTTTCCCGGATCACTCATGGATCCCCCACTCAAAAATGCCCCACGGATGTAAGCCCGTCTGCTCTCAATGGTCTGCAGCAGATTGCCCGGATTCACCTGGGCACTCCAGACGCAGATATCCATCAGTGCCTGCTGCAGTTTCCTCCGCTCCGGTTTTTCCTCAGAATACAACATATCCTCCGGCCGCTCCGACAGCAAGATAAAATACTGGTTATTCCGTCCGGCTCCATGACGCCGTATCTCAAGCTGCACCTGAATATCAAATGCCCGTTTGATTAATTTTACATATGTCTTTGCCAGCACGACATTTTCTGTTTCCATAAATACTGCCAGACTGTCTTCCTCCCGAAGGATCCTGCCGCAAAACCGGATGATTGCCATCAGTTCCGCCCGGACACTCTCAGCGCCATCCGGGATCAGACGCCCGATTTCCTCTTTCATTTCCCCTGAAAAGGACATAGTACCGATACTCCCTTAAATCACTTTCCTCGTTTTGCATCTTTATCGATATCACGGTGTTCCACACGCAATCCGTATTTCTGATTTTTCTGCAGCCTCTGATAAATTGCATTGGTCAGTGTCACCGAACGGTGTTTGCCGCCGGTACAGCCGATCGCGATCACCAGCTGATTTTTTCCCTCTTTGATATAATTCGGAATCAGAAACCGGATCATATCCTCTAACTTATCCAGAAAAATCCCCGCTTCCGGGCTGTTCATGACAAACTGCTGGATTTGTGGATCATTTCCGGTCTTTGGGCGCAATTCTTCCAGATAATATGGGTTCGGCAGGAAACGTACATCAAATACCAGATCCGCATCTGACGGAATGCCATACTTAAAACCAAAAGACAGTACTGTCACATAAATATTGTCATACTCCTGCTTTTCAAGGAAGATATTTCCAAGTGCTGCATTCAGTTCTCTGGTAAGAAGCTGGCTGGTATCAATGATATAATCCGCCATTTCTTTCAAGAAACCAATCTGCGACCGTTCGCGCTGAATGCCCTTTTCCACCCGGTCATTTCCAGCCAGCGGATGTGCTCTTCTGGTTTCTTTGTACCTTTTTACCAGCACCTGATCTGAGGCATCCATAAAAAGGATCCGGATCTTATTTCCACGGCTTCGAAGATCTGTAATGATCTGATCCAGCTGCTTTAATGAACTTCCATTTCGAATATCCAGTCCGAACGCAATTCTTTTATATTGCGTTTCACCGGAATCCGCAAACTCCGCAAATTTCTCCAGCAGCGGAATCGGAAAATTATCCACGCAAAAATAGCCAATATCTTCCATAATCTTCAACGCTGTCGATTTTCCAGCCCCTGACATTCCTGTTACAATCACATATTCCATACTGCTGCCTCACATTTTTTATTGAATCCACTCATGTCTTTTCTAAAATACTCGAAATTCGCTGATCTACTATATAAACACTCCGATTTTTTTCACTTCCGGTTCGAGACGGACACCAAATTTTTCAAACACGATGTCAGATACCTGATCCATCAGGCTGCAGATATCCGCAGATGTGGCATGATCTCTGTTGATCACAAATCCACAGTGCTTTTCCGATACCTGGGCACCGCCCACCTGAAAACCACGGAGTCCCGCATCCTGGATCAGTTTTCCTGCGAAATATCCTTCCGGACGTTTGAAAGTACTTCCCGCACTCGGATACTCCAGCGGCTGTTTGCTGACACGTTTTTCTTTCAGATCATCCATGATGGCCTGAATTTCTTCCGGTTTGCCCGGCTGCAGTTCTAAAACTGCCTGAACAACCAAGGAACCACGCTCCGGCACAATGCTGTGACGGTAGGACAGATCCAGTTCTTCTACGGAAAGCGTCTGTAACTCGCCTTCCGGTGTCAGCACTGTCACTTCTTTTAAGATATCTTTCATCTCACCGCCGTAGGCACCTGCGTTCATCACCACCGCACCGCCAAGGCTGCCCGGAATTCCGGATGCAAACTCCATCCCGGTCAGTGCAGCCTGGGCCGCTTTGGAAGCAATGCTGGAAAGCATTGCCCCTGCGCCTGCGGTGATCGACGTTCCGTCGATCCGGATCTCCGCAATCTGTCTGCCGATCTCCAGGACGACGCCGCGGATGCCGCCGTCGCCCACCAGCAGATTGCTTCCATTTCCGATCACCGTCCATGGCTGCCCTGCCTTGCGGCAGGCATCCAGGATCCGGCTGATCTGTTTCGCCTTCGGCGTCACCAGCACGTCCGCCGGGCCGCCGGTCCGGAATGTCGTATGTCTGCTCATCGGCTCCTGCAAAAACACAGCTTCCGCTCCACAGATGTCACACAAAGTTTCATATATTTCCTGATTCATGCTCTGCTCCACTCTATTTACGCATCCTTTAAAAATGCTTTATAACCGCATTTTGCTTCATACAGGTCTGCTTTGCTGATGATTTCCCATGGTGCGTGCATGTTCAGCACTGCCACACCACTGTCGATAACCTGCATATTGTAGTTTCCAAGAATATAAGCGATGGTTCCGCCGCCGCCCTGATCTACTTTACCAAGTTCCGCTGTCTGGAAGTATACCTGATTATCATCCATAATCCTGCGGATCTCAGCCACATACTCAGCGCCCGCATCGTTAGAACCGGATTTTCCTCTGGATCCTGTATATTTGTTGAATACCAGACCTCTTCCAAAATATGCTGCATTTTTCTTTTCCATGACACCCGGATAGTTCGGGTCAAAAGCAGCACTTACATCAGAAGAAAGTACTTTGGAATTCTGCAGCGCACGGCGCAGTTTTAATTCATTGTAATCTCCGCATGCGTTCATAACTTCTGCTGTCATATTTTCAAAGAAACAGGACTGCATTCCGGTTGCGCCGACGCTTCCGATCTCTTCTTTGTCTACCAGAAGGCATACACTTGTGCGCTCCGGTTTGTCCATCTCAACGATTGCGGAGAAGGACGGGTATGCGCATACACGGTCATCATGGCCGTATCCCATGATCATGCTGCGGTCAAAGCCGTAGTCCCTGGCCGGTCCTGCCGGAACGATCTCGATCTCAGCCGACAGGAAATCCTCTTCCTCCACACCATAAGTTTCTTTTAAAATATTCAGTACGTTGGCCTGAACCTGCTGTTTTGTCTTCTTCTCTTCCTCTGTTTTTGCTTCTAACGGCATACTTCCCACAAGGATATCAAGTGCCTCACCCTCGATGACTTTGGCTGCTTTCTTCTCCATCTGGTCTCCGGAGAGGTGGATCAGCAGATCGCTGACTCCAAAAACTGGATCTTCCGGTTTCTCACCGATGCTGATGGTTACGACAGAACCGTCTTTTTTCGCGATGACACCGTGCATAGCCAGCGGAAGTGTTACCCACTGATATTTCTTTACACCGCCATAGTAATGGGTATCAAGTAATGCCATATCGGTATCTTCGTACAGCGGATTCTGTTTCAGATCCAGACGCGGGGAATCGATATGTGCGCCAAGGATATTCATGCCCTCTTCCATCGGTTTCTGACCAATGATGTACATAGCAAAACTTTTTCCTTTGTTGTCTGCAAATACACGGTCTCCGGCTTTCAGTGTGATGCCTTTTGCGATCACTTCTTCCATATCCTGAAAACCTGCTGCAGCTGCGCGTTTTTTTAATTCAGACACACACTCGCGCTCTGTCTTGCAGTCAGAGATAAACTGACGGTACTCTTCACCGTAAGCAAATACTGCTGCCTTTTCATCCTCTGTATATTTTTTCCATGCGTTTTTTCGCTCCATATTGTTACACTCCTTTTTGAATGTGCTCCTGTTTAAAGCACTGCTGTTTATGAAATATCAGCACTCCACACATCGCCTTACTCAGCAAAAACAGAGTACTTCCCGCTTTGATCAAATCTCTGTTGAATTGCCATTTTTCAGATTATTTTCCACTCTGCGATACAATTCCTTCGCCGCATTATATCCCATCTTTTTCTGTCTGTGGTTTGCAGCCGCAGCCTCGCAGATAACAGCCAGATTCCGGCCCGGACGAATCGGAATAGAATGACATACAATATTGTTGCCAAGGATTTCCGTATATTCTTCTTCGAGACCCAGACGGTCATATTCTTTGTCTTTCTTCCAGTCTTCCAGTTTGATGACCAGATCAATCGTCTGCGATTCCTTGACACATTCTACACCGAACAGTGTCTTTACATCTATGATCCCGATACCCCGCAGCTCGATAAAATACCGCGTAATATCCGGCGATGTACCAACCAGCGTATTATTGTTGATCTTGCGGATCTCCACCACATCGTCCGTAACGAGACGGTGTCCGCGGCGGATCAGTTCCAGTGCGGCCTCACTTTTTCCAATGCCGCTCTCACCCATGATCAGAACACCTTCGCCATAGATATCAACCAGAACACCATGAATGGAAATACACGGTGCCAGCTTGGCAGTCAGATAATAAATTGCCTCTGCTACCACATTGGATGTCGTATCCATGGATCCCAGAATCGGAACGCCACGCTCTCCGGCGACCTCCAGCACTTCCTCATCCGGTTCATAGCCCCTGCACATGATCACACATGGCACATTAAAGCCAAGTAATTTACGGTAACGGTCTGCACGTACTTCCTCATCCAGCGTTTCCAGATAGGATTTTTCCACCATACCGATGGCCTGCACACGTTCTTCCGCAAAATGTTCAAAATAACCTGCCAGTTCCAAGGCCGGACGATTGATCTCAGATGTTGTGATCATTCGTTTTGACATGTCCACACATGGGGTAAAACATTTAAATTTCATTCTTTCTGCTAACTGTTGTACACTGACTCCCTGCATTATATTTTCTCCATTTCTGTATAATTTGGTAACTATTCAGAGCCAAGTAGGTTTGCAATAAAGTGTGAATCATGCTTGCATGAATAAGCACTTTTGCATGCAAACCCATTTGGTGAGAACATCCATCGAGATGAATCATAGCGAAATCGAGATGGTTCTGGATAGTTACTATTACATTATTTTTTACTTCCTACGGATAGGTACAGATAGTATACCACTTTTTTACTGCTTATGGAAGAATTGGTATACGGACTGCGCCGCTTTTTCGTTCATGCCATCCACTTCCCGCAACTGTTCCACCGATGCCTCACGGATTTTTTCCAGAGACTGGAACTGACGCATCAGGGCCTTTCTTCTGGTCTGACCGATATTTGGAATATCATCCAACACGGAATGTACCTGCTGCCTGCTGCGCAGCGAACGGTGATACTCAATGGCAAACCGGTGCGCTTCATCCTGGATCCGGGTGATCAGGCGAAATCCTTCTGAATGCCGGTCAATGGGAATTTCCTCATTGTTAAAATACAGTCCGCGGGTTCTGTGGTGATCATCTTTTACCATACCACAGACCGGAATCGCCAGTTTTAATTCATCCAGCACTTCCAGCGCAATATTTACCTGGCCTTTTCCACCATCCATGAGGATCAGATCCGGAAACTTGGTAAAGCTGCCGTATTCCTGAGCCAGATTTTTTTCTTTGTTCTGCGCCCGCTCTTCCATTCCATGGGTAAAACGCCGGGTCAATACTTCCCGCATGGATGCGTAATCATCCGGTCCGGTCACGGTCTTTAATTTAAATTTACGATAATCGCTTCGGCATGGTTTTCCGCGTTCATACACAACCATGGATCCGACGGATTCAAAACCGTTGGTATTGGAAATATCATATGCTTCCATTCGTTTGACATAACCAAGATCCAGTAATTCCACAATCTCCTTGACTGCTCCGATGGTCCGTCCTTCTTCCCGCCGGATCTTCTCCTTATCCTGGGTCAGCACCATAACTGCATTCTGCTCCGCCAGTTCCACGAGTTTTTCCCGCTGTCCTTTTTTCGGCACGCGGATATACACTTTCTGTCCGCGCTTTGCAGACAGCCATTCCGCCATCACTTCCGCGTCATTGATCTCCATCGGAAGCATGATCTCCTTTGGCACAAAAGGCGTTCCCGCATAATACTGGCTGATAAAAGTAGACAGTACTTCTTTCTTCGTATCCTCGGCTCCGATGGTCACATGGAAATGCTCTCTGCCGATGAGTCTGCCCTCCCGGACAAAAAAGACCTGCACCACTGCATCCCGCTCATCCATGGCCAGCGCCAGAATATCCCGGTCCTCTCCGTCAAAACTGGTGATCTTCTGCTTCTGTGCCACCTGACGCACACTCGTCAGAAGATCACGAAACTCCATGGCTTTCTCAAATTCCAGCGCTTCCGAGGCCGCCTGCATCTTCTCCTCAAGTTCTCTGATCACCGGTGCAAAATTCCCGTTCAGCAGTTCCATGGCTCCCCGGATCTGCAAGCGGTAGTCTTCCTTCGAAATATATCCCTGACATGGCGCCTGGCACTGATGGATGTGATAATTCAGGCAGGGGCGCTCTTTTCCGATATCTCTCGGCAGTGTCCGGTTGCAGGTGCGGATCTGGAACAGTTTCTGCACCAGTTCAATGGTATCTTTCACCGCCCCGGCACTGGTATAAGGTCCGTAATACTTGGACTTATCTTTTTTCATCTGTCTGGAAAACAGTACTCTCGGATAGGCCTCGCCCAATGTCACTTTGATATATGGATACGTTTTATCATCCTTCAGCATCGTATTGTATTTTGGCCGATGCTCCTTGATCAGGTTGCACTCCAGAACCAGCGCTTCCAACTCAGAATCCGTCAGAATATATTCAAAATGGTCGATATGCGTGACCATCTTTTCAATCTTTGGTCCCTTATTCCGGCTCGTCTGGAAATACTGCCGTACCCGGTTTCGCAAACTGATGGCTTTTCCGATATAAATGATCGCATCCCGGTCGTCATGCATAATGTAGACCCCCGGATGATCCGGCAGTTTTTTCAGTTCTTCCTGAATATCAAATAGTTTCTCTGTTCCCATAAGTGTTTTTCAATCCTCTTGAAATCCCCAAACGGTCAGGGCAGAAAATTGCTTCTCCACTCTGACCGTTTCTGTCATATGATCACTATTTATCCCACAATCGAATATCTGATTGCTTTTATTTTTTACTCTTCAAAAGCCTCATCCGGTGCAACCGGCTCATTTCCGGAAAATGTTGTCTCATTTTCTGCGGTGTCAGCGTTCTGCGGCTCTGCCTGTGCAGACACCTCTTCTGCTTCCACATCGATCGGCTGTTTTCCTTCTGTCATCTCTTTGAAGATATCCATAAATTCTTTACCTGTAATGGTCTCATGTTCATACAGATATCCTGCGATCCGCTCCAGAACTTCACGATGACTTAACAGCATTTCTTTTGCTGTATCGTAAGCTTTCTGCAGCATTACTTTGACAACTTCATCCACTTTTGCAATCGTCTCGTCTCCACAGTTTGTCACTGCGCGGCCATCCAGGTATCTGTTCTCCACAGATTCTACGCCCATCAGGCCAAATTCCTCGGACATACCAAACTGTGTAACCATCGCACGGGCAATTCTCGTTGCCATCTCGATATCGTTAGACGCACCGGTTGTTACAGAATCACACATAATCTCCTCTGCGGCACGACCACCCATGTAGGTAACCAGGCGTGCTTCCAGCTCGGCTTTTGTCTCCAGATATTTCTCTTCCTCAGGCATCTGCAGGGTATATCCCAGAGATCCCATGGTACGCGGTACGATTGTAATCTTCTGTACCGGCTCTGCATCTTTCTGTAATGCAGTAACCAGTGCATGGCCAACCTCGTGGTATGCAACCAGTCGTTTCTCTTTCGGTCCCATGATACGGTCTTTTTTCTCTTTACCGGCAATGACAACCTCTACAGACTCAAATAAATCTGCCTGAGTTACATACTGTCTGCCATTCTTAACCGCATTGATGGCTGCCTCATTGATCATATTTGCAAGATCAGAACCTACGCATCCGGCGGTGGCCAGTGCGATTGCTTCCAGATCTACGGAATCATCCATTTTTACGTCTTTGGAATGTACACGAAGTGTCTCCACACGGCCTTTCAGATCCGGTTTGTCTACGATGATACGACGGTCAAAACGTCCCGGTCTCAAAAGTGCCTTATCCAGTACTTCCGGACGGTTGGTAGCCGCCAGGATCAGCAGACCTTTGGAAGTATCAAAGCCATCCATCTCTGCCAGTAACTGGTTCAATGTCTGCTCACGCTCATCGTTTCCGCCGCCATAATGGCTGTCACGGCTTTTACCGATGGCATCGATCTCATCGATAAAAATAATACACGGAGCCTGTTTCTGCGCTTCTTTGAACAAGTCACGGACACGGGATGCACCGACACCGACAAACATCTCTACGAAATCGGAACCTGCCAGTGAGAAGAACGGTACGCCAGCCTCACCTGCGACTGCTTTTGCCAGTAATGTCTTACCGGTACCAGGAGGGCCTACTAATAACGCTCCTTTCGGCAGTTTCGCACCGATGGCTGTATATTTCTGTGGATTGTGCAGGAAATCAACTACCTCCTGCAGGGATTCTTTTGCCTCATCCTGTCCGGCCACATCCTTGAATGTAACACCGGTGGATTTCTCCACATACATCTTGGCATTGCTCTTGCCAACGCCCATGATGCCGCCTCCGCTGCCACCCATTTTTTTCATGGCATATCCAAGTAATAACCATACGATCGCGATTGGAATCACAAAACTCAAAATCTGATAGATCCATGCGGATGTGGTCTGATTTTTGCCTGTATAATCAACCCCATATTCATCCAGCATCTCATACATACGGTCATCTTTCAGATTGACGGTATAATATGTCACCTGATAAAGGCTCTTCTTGTCCTCTACCGGCTGGATCTGAATCTCGCTATTCGTAATGACAACACTTTCTACCTGATGGTTTTTTACCATCTTCTGGAATTCGCTGTAAGTAATCTCCTGATTGGTGAGATTTCCGATTCCATTGGTAATCATTGTAACAAGTAACAGAACCACAACTGTTGCGATCACAAACCAGAGCATATTCTGTCCGTTTCTGCGACCATTGTTGTTATTTCCGCCCCTGTTGTTTCCTCTGTTTTCGTCCATAATACTGATCTCTCATTCCTGTGTATCGTTTCAGTCAACTAAAAATCGCTTTACCCTTCACAACTGTCCGGACACACAATCCTTTCTCTTGGTTTCCCCTATGTCAGATTCGTTTTTCATCGGCTTTCACATCTGTGCAGCCTGTACTAAATCTGCATTGTTTTATTATATGGTTATTTTGTATAGAAATCAATAATCTAATCGTGAACTTTTCCTGATTTTTATAAAATCTTTATAAAAGAAACCCCGGATGCTGCTGCGTCATCCGGGGAAAACTCCTGTTTTTTACGATCACAGGATTATTCTTTCTTATTTATTTTTGTACTCAATAGCAGCTTCCACAAAGCCTTTGAATAACGGATGTGGACGGTTCGGTCTGGATTTCAGTTCCGGATGTGCCTGAGTCGCTACAAACCACGGATGAGCCGGAATCTCGATCATCTCTACAATTCTTCCATCCGGGGAAAGACCGCTGAGTTTCATTCCATGCTCTGTCAGGATTGCACGGTAATCATTGTTAACCTCGTAACGATGACGATGACGCTCATGGATAGTTTCTGTGCCGTATAACTCATATGCTTTGCTGTCTTTTGCAAGAACACAAGGATAAGAACCAAGACGCAGGGTACCACCGATATCCTCCACACCGTTCTGATCCGGCATCAGTGCGATTACCGGTGCACTTGTGTTCGGATCCAGCTCGATACTGTGTGCATCTTCCAGTCCACAGATATGACGTGCATACTCAACGATGGAAAGCTGCATACCAAGGCAAAGGCCAAGGAACGGTACTTCATGCTCTCTAGCGTATTTGATGGCTGTGATCTTTCCGTCGATTCCACGGTCACCAAATCCACCCGGAACAAGGATTCCCTGTACACCACCGAGAACTTCATTTACGTTCTCCCCGTTCAGTTCCTCAGAATCTACCCATTTGATATTTACAGTTGCATGCTGGAAAATTCCACCATGTTTTAATGCCTCTACAACGGAAATATATGCGTCGTGTAACTGGATGTATTTACCAACCAGTGCGATCTCTACTTCTTTGTTCGGATTACGAAGCGCCTGTACCATCTCGATCCAGTCTGTCAGATCCGGTTCCGGGCAATCCAGTTTCAGGCATTCACATGCAACCTGAGCCAGGTTCTCTTTCTCCATTGCAAGCGGAGCTTCATATAAATATTCTACATCCAGGTTCTGCAGTACGCATTTTTTCGGTACGTTACAGAATAATGCGATCTTGTCACGAATCTGACGATCCAGTTCATGCTCGGTACGGCATACGATAATGTCCGGCTGAATTCCCATTCCCTGTAACTCTTTTACGCTTGCCTGGGTCGGTTTTGTCTTTAACTCACCGGAAGCGGACAGATACGGGATCAGTGTTACATGGATCAGGATTGCATTCTCATGTCCAACTTCGTGCTGGAACTGACGAATGGCCTCAAGGAACGGCTGGCTCTCGATATCACCAACGGTTCCACCAACCTCGATGATGGCAATCTGTGTCTCTTCTGTTGTAAAATCACGGAAGAAACGGCTCTTGATCTCATTTGTGATGTGTGGGATTACCTGTACAGTTCCTCCGCCGTAATCACCACGGCGCTCTTTCTGCAATACGGACCAGTATACCTTTCCGGTTGTCACGTTTGAACTCTTGCTCAGATTCTCGTCGATAAAACGCTCGTAATGTCCCAGATCCAGGTCTGTCTCAGCACCATCCTCGGTAACGAAAACCTCACCGTGCTGAATCGGGTTCATAGTTCCCGGATCAATGTTGATATATGGGTCAAATTTCTGCATGGTCACTTTGTATCCGCGTGCTTTTAACAGACGGCCAAGTGATGCGGCAGTGATTCCCTTTCCAAGTCCGGATACTACTCCGCCGGTAACAAATACGTATTTTACTGCCATTGTTTCTTCCTCCTGTGTTTATTTTATCTCCCAAAATGGGGGTTTTATTCTGCTTCATTCACTGTAATTTTGCTCAAAATCACTGTACTTTCCTGTAAAGTGTTTTATCCCAGGCTGGATTCGGGCTCAGTCTGAGATGAAATTACATACAGATTTTATTATACAACCTCTGACGGCAGAAATCTACTTTTTTTTCATCGATCAATGATTTTTTTCACGCAAAGGCGATCATCATGATCAACGGAACCGTGATCACACTGAATAAAGTTGTCATAAATACAGAACGGCCGGCGCCTGTTGTGTTTGTCCCGTACTGTTCTGTGATCATGGACTGCGCCGAAGAAGCCGGCAGAGCCGCTGTCAGGATCATGACATTTTTTAACGTATCATCCAATGCCACCGGAACAGTCCGTAACAGTCCAAGAATCAACAGTGGAAATGCAATCTGTTTGATCAGAGTCAGAAGGATCATCTTGCGATCCTGGAAAACAGCTTTGACCGGAAGTCTGGAAAGAGACAGTCCAACCACAAGCATGGACATTCCACTTGTAATATTTGACAGATATGAAAGTAATTTTCCAATCACGTCCGGCATCGGGATCTGTAGGATACATACAATAAATCCAAGGATTACCGCGATATTAATATTGTTGAGTACCATTTTTCGGATACTTAATTTTTCCTTGATCGGGTATTTCCATGTGAGCAGTTTGATTCCCACGGAAAAGATCAGGAAATTACTGACCACATTTCCAAGAGCCATCAGGAACATGCCTTTGCCGCCAAAGATGGATAACGCAAGAGGGATTCCCATGAAACCGTTGTTTGAAAACAGCATGCAGTAGAGCCACACGCCCTGATCCAGGTCTGCTACTTTCATGACTTTTACCAGCAATAATCCGATTAGAAAAGCGCATACGTGTAACAGGATAATTGTCACAAAGGTCTGGATTCCGTAGGCAAACAGCTGCGATCTGTCCTGATCGATGATGGAACAGAATACGGTTACCGGCATGGTTACTTTTAAAACCAGAGTAGAAAAATCCGGGATGCTTTCTTTGTGGATGATGTTTCGTTTTCCCAGTATGAAGCCCAAGACGATCAGGGCGAATAGTAAAAATACGCTGGTGGCTACGACGGACATAATGGTTCCTCTTTTCTTGTGTGATGTTGTGTTATATACTTTAGTTTTATGAGCCAGGGGATCAGAAAAGAATACCGCGCGCTAAGACGCACGCTTGTATTATTTTCTGATCCCCTGACTATTTACGCTGTGAAAAATGTATAAATCCACGTTATCACAACGGTCTCTACTTTATTTCATTCGGAACTTAACCATTATACACCCGAACACTTACATCTTTCCAGAACTTTTTTCATATTGAAGTAGTATTTACTCATCAAACTCCACGATGACATAGTAGCCTTTTGGTGTTTCCTTTACTTCTACGACAGTCCCTTCCCGGGATTTTAATCGTTCACGAAATTCGTAGTTTGCAGACATGGCGTAGGCCCTTCCCAGTGTATAATACCAGGAGTTTGGCAGTTTGCTTTCTGTCACCGGAAGGACATCGCCCACTTCCAGCAGTCCTGTCCGCTCCATTTTAAATTCCATTCTTCGCATAATGCCTAGTCTTCTTCCTTATAATCCACGTCGATAATATCGTCTTCCGGATTGTGATAACGTTTGTATGCTCTGCCGGCATGGCCGTTCAGCCACAGTCCGCTGGCGCCGTCATAGATCAGGATAATGCCGACTGCCATCATTCCGATTTCCAGTGCAAGCCAGGTATGAAGCATCAGGATCACGCCAATGATGATAGTTGCGATTGCTACCAGAAGTCCAAGCCACCAGCGCGGGCTGTTGCCTTTTTTTACTTCCAGACAAAATACCAGATCTTTGAAACCGTGGTATGCCAGCATGACACCGATCAGAATCGGGATCAGTGATACAAATACCCCCGGTCTTGCAAGGATCCAAATACCAATGATTACGCAGATCACCGCCGGAAGCAGACGCACGGAACGTCCCAGCATTTCCTGAATACGGATTCCCTGAACCAGCAGTACGATACCTGCTATTAATAAGACAAAACCTGCAATGCGGCACAGGGTTACAAGGATCGTACCCGGCCAGATGCAGAACATCACACCAAATACAATACAAATGATGGATGTGATCATAGATTCTTTTTTGATTTTTTGAAATAATTCAGACATTTTGTCCTCCTTCCTCTCAGGCTACACAGCCTGAATATCAGCAAGCTGTGCGTTTGTGACATCAACCAGGTCCTGCGGATTCATTTTCAAGGTAAGTCCGATCCGTCCACCGCTGACATAAATTTCCGCAAAGTTTTTTGCACTCTCGTCAATGACTGTCGGGAACAGTTTTTTCATTCCCAGTGGTGAGCAGCCGCCACGCACGTAACCGGTGATTTTTGTGATATCTTTCACATGGATCATTTCCACGGATTTTTCACCAACGGAACGGGCTGCTTTTTTCAAATCCACTTCGCATGCGATTGGAATCACAAATACATAGTATTGTTTGCTTTTGCCCTGCATGACTAATGTTTTGTAGGATGCATCCACCGGTGCGCCAGTGATCTCAGCGCAATGCATGCCATCGATAAATTCGTCTACTTCGTAAGTCAGTGCCTCGTATGGGATCTTCTTTTTATCCAGCATACGCATGGCATTTGTTTTTGCTTCCTTTCCCAAATTGATTCCTTCTTTCAGCAAAAGATTGTCTCTCCGCTCACAACCTCGCGTTATTTCATGCCTTCATTCGCAGGAGAGACATCTATTTTGTTTATATTTTCTCTTCTAACAGTTCTTCGTCACCAATATCTACTTTTTTCACTTCTCTGCGGAATAAAATATCGTAAAGTACCGGGACTACAAACAGTGTCATCAGCGTTGCATACAACAGTCCGCCGATTACAACGATTGCCATACCACGGCTCATTTCTGCTGCCGCATCGGTACTAAATACCATCGTACACATTGCCAGTACCGTTGTCAACATGGTCATCAGAATCGGACGCATACGGGTTCTTCCGGTCTCCACCAGTGCCTCCCGTTTTTCCATGCCTTCCATTCGCAGCTGGTTTGCATAGTCAACAAACACGATACCGTTATTTACAACGACACCTGCCAGCATCAAGAATCCCATCATAGCGGTCAGTGAGATTTCCTGTCTGCCGATAAAAAGTCCCAGCAGCCCACCGGTAAAGGCCAGCGGAATCGTAAAGATGACGATAAACGGGGACAACAGGCTCTGGAACTGTGCCACCATGATCAGGTAAATAAAGGCAATCGCCAGACCGATCATCAGGAAGATATCGTTCATGGCATTCATAACCTCGGTGCTCTCACCGGCAATCTCAAGGCTGTATCCATCCGGGAGTTCATAGCCATCCAGTTTATCCTGTAATGTACGTGACAATAATGTGGTATTATAACCATCTTCTGTCTCCGCAGTCACGCTGATGTATGTTTTCTGATTCTCTCTTTGAATAGAAGCAAGACTTACACCCTCGCTCATGGTTGCAAACTCACTGAGTTTGTGTGTTTTGGTCTCTGTGGTTCCGTCGGATTTCTGCTTATCTACGGAAAATTCATAGTCCATCAGGGAATCTACGTCGACAGCATCATTTTCGTTGACGATTTCTACATCGTACTGTTTGCCATCCATCGTCAGGGTTGTTGCTGTTTTTTCCGTTGTCAGATTTCCGGCAAGTTCCTGATAAATCTGTGCTACGGTCAGGCCCTGTTCTGCCGCTTTGTCTTTGTCAATGGTGATCTGAATGGTCTTATCTCCACTCTCCTGTCCATTGGTCACTTTTGTAAATCCTTTTACGTCAGACACAATGTCCATCACGTCATTGCTGATCTCCAGCAATTTATCTGTATCACTTCCGTAAATATTCACGGTGAGTCCACTTGACATATAAGAGGACATATCCATATTAGAAGTAGATACGCTGTAGTCTTTAAACTTCAGATCTTTGCAAATTTTTTCCAGCTCTTTGGCCACTGGGCTGTTGTCCTTTGCTGTTTCTTCATCTAATAATACAAATACGTTCAGATTGTGTGTACCGCCGCTGCTTGTCAGCATGGAAGAAGCACTTCCGGAAGCACTGGAAGAACCGGAGATCATACCAACGTAAGTAACTCCGTCAATGGCAGTCATTTTTTCCATCGCCTGATCGGCCAGCGCAAAGGTTTCCTCATCGGTCAGATCCTCATCTGCCTCCAACGTCACGGACATCTGGTCACCGCCCATGGTTGGGAACAGGATCATACCGGTATTTACTGCCTTGTATGCACATCCTGCCAGAAGTCCAATCGCAATAATTAACGGTACAAATTTTCTTCTTAGGCAAAAACGCAGCGCTTTCTCGTAAACGTTCAGTACTTTATTTAATAACTTCTGCGGTTTCGGCTCTGTATTTTGCAGCATGGTGGAGCTCATCGCCGGAACAACTGTCAATGCGATCAACAGACTCGCAACTAAGCTGTATGCGATGGTCAGTGCCAGATCCACGAACAGTTCACGCACCAGACCATTGACAAAAATGATCGGTAAAAATACGCAGATGGTTGTCAATGTGGAAGATGCAATGGCACCTGCCACCTGCTTTGCACCCATAACCGCCGCTCTGGCAGACGGTACGCCAAGTCCTCGCAGGCGGTAAATATTTTCGATTACAACGATGGAGTTATCCACCAGCATACCGATTCCCAAGGCCAGTCCCGACAAGGAGATCAGGTTTAAGGTTACGCCACTGAAATACATCAGCACGATCGCTACCAGTACACTCAGCGGAATACTGAATGCTACCACGATGGTCGGTTTGATGGAGCGCAGGAAAATTGCAAGCACGATGATCGCAAGAATTGCGCCCACGATCAGGTTTGACAATACGTTCTGTACGATCAGATCTATGTAATCCCCCTGATCCATCAGACTTGTAATATGAAGTCCGTCATAGTCTTTTTCCAGCTGGCTGATGGCTGCACCGCAGGTGTCGGACACATCTGCCGTTCCCGCTGTACTTGATTTCGAAATAGAAAGGACGATTCCGTCACGTCCATTTACTTTTGCATAGGCATCTTGGGAATTATCAATCCATGTGACATCTGCCACGTCGGACACATGCACATCGCCAATTCCATCAATGTTGCAAAGAACGGAAGATTCCAGTTCTCCATCGGAAGCATATTCATCACCGACTTTCAGCAGATACTGATCGTCACCCTGATAAATATAGCCTGCCGGCATTGCAAAATTCTGTGCAGAAAGCAGCTGCGATAAGGTATCCAAACTTAATAAAGCATCCAGATTTGCATTTTTCAATGCGGTATCTCTGCCCTGTTCATAAGAAGTCTGCGCATCATCTAATTTCTCCTGATTGGATTCCAGTGCAGCTTCACCGTCTGCGATCTGTGCCGCACCGGTGCTGAAGCCAACAGCTGCAGAAATTTTTCCGGATTCCAGTGCCTCATAATTGTCTGTCGCTGCCTTCACCTGCTCGTTGACCTGATCCACAATGGCCTGCGCCGCCTGAATTTCCACTGCAAGGTTTGCTAATTCTGTGTCAATCTGCGGCAGACGGGTATTTACGATCTGATCCATCTGCTTCAGATTATCTGCTGTCAGTGATGCCGCTGCATCTGACTGACCGATCTGTTTCATAAAAGCAGTTAATGCTTCTAATTTCTCCGGATTTTTCAGGGCATCGGAAATGTCCGCCGGATAAGCGGAAGCATCCATGCCATATCCTGCTGCCATTTTCTGCATGGAAGCAAAACTTTCATTTACCTGCTGATACTGTGCCTCAATTCCGGCATCACTATACGCTTTTTTCTCTGTCTCCAATGCCATTTTGGAAGCCTGCAGACCTGCAAGCTGCGCATTGTATGCAGACTGTGTCGCCACTGCCGCATCTACCGCTTTACTGCTCTGCGCCAGTTCACTGGATGTAGAATTCTGCTGATTCTCCAGTTCTTTTTTTGAACTCTCCAGCTGCATCTTTGCGCTGTTCATCTGACTTTTTGCATCATCAATCTGAGATTTTGCATCCGCAAGCTGATCATCCACATAACCTGCCAGTTTATCATTCAGCGCATCGATTTTGTCCTGATTCAAACGGATTTCCACTGTTTTTTCAATGGCTCCGGTTGTATTGACACTGGCTACACCGTTCTGACGCTCCATGGTCGGAACAACGGTATTTTCCACAAAATCACTGAGCTCGTAAATATCTTTTCCATCATAATCCACGCTGGCATAAATAACCGGAAGCATATCCATGGACACTTCCATGATCATCGGCTTTCCGGCGCCATCCGGCAATGTGATCAGATCCAGTGCATTGGACAGTTTTACCATGGCGCTGTCCATGTTTGTCTCCTCTGCGAACTCCAACATAACCGTACAATAGTTTTCGTTGGAAGTACTTGTGACATTTTCCACACCATTGACCGTTCCAAGTCCGGATTCCAACGGTTCCGTCACCGTACTCTCGATTTTGTCCGGCGAAGCGCCCGGATAGGTCGTCACTACCACAACGTAAGGCAATGAAAACTCCGGTAACAGATCCGTGGACATTCTGGTAAAACTTACCACGCCAAGGATCAGACAGATCACCACCGCCACAAATACGGTATAGGGTTTCTTAACACTAAATTTTGACATTTCTTTCCTTCTTTCTACTACTATAAATTCTTCAATCTTCTCTCTCGTCAATCTGCGCTTCCTGTCGGATGCAGATTTTTCCCATACTATCGAAGTATTTTACCCTAAACTGATTTGCAGCTCAACCGATTTGCCGGAATTTATATTTTTTTTACACTTATTTCCAGAATATCTGTGTTCCATTTTTTGCTTCAGAAGTCTTTCCTTCTCCAAACACAAAATCACCCGGCTATCGATTCCGATAACCGGGTGATTTCTAATTATTTATGGGGTAAAGCATATTAGATAATTTACTTAGAAAATAACTTTACCATTGACGATTTTGTAAGTTGTTCCGTTGGATTTTACTGTTCCATTGTAGGAGAAATCAACTTTACCGTCTTTGATGTACCACCAGCCGTTCTCGTTGTTTGCGAGACCTGTGAAGCCAAAGTCTACCTTACCATCTTTGATTCTCCACCAGCCGTTCTGGTTGTTCTTGATACCTGTGTAGCTGAAGTCAACTTTACCGTCTTTTACATACCACCAGCCGTTTTCGTTGTTTGTTACACCTGTGTAGTTGAAGTCAACTTTACCATTGACGATCTTCCACCAGCCGTTCTGGTTGTTCTTAATGCTGTTGCAGTTGAAGTCAACTTTACCATCTTTTACATACCACCAGCCGTTTTCGTTGTTTGTTACACCTGTGTAGCTGAAGTCAACTTTACCATCAACGATCTTCCACCAGCCGTTCTGGTTATTCTTGATGCTGTTGCAGCTGAAGTCAACTTTACCGTCTTTTACATAGTACCAGTCTGTCTGGTTGTTGTAAACGCCAGTTACGTCTGTAGCTACTTTGCCATCTTTGTAGTAGTAGATGTTTCCATCTGCTGCTGCTTCGTTTGCAAGACCATCTTTGATTTCCGGAGTAACCGGTGTATCTGGTGTATCCGGTGTCTCATCTTTCTGATCAGATACTGTTACGTTCTCGTATGTTTTGCCTGCTTCCAGAGTGATTGCATTTCCATCAGCATCTTTTGCAGAACCATACTCTACAGTTGCATCATCAGCGATTGTCAGTTTTGTGATGATAGATGTACCATCAGCAATCCATGTACCGTCAACGTTTACGATAACATCGTTTCCACCATTGTAGTATGGTGTGTTTATTACATGACCGATCTGGTTGTAATCAGCTTCTTTGATGGATGTGTTCTGTGTCTTTCCACCATCTGTTGTATGTTTGATGGTTGTAGAACTGATCGCACCTTTAACAGAAGCGCCGTCTTTGATGTTAACTGTCAGTTTGTTAGCTGCTCCGTAGTAACCGGATCCATTGTAGATATTTCCTTCCAGATCTTTATCTTCAATGTTCAGTACGGAAGTATTTGTTTTCTCAGATGTATTTGCTTCAGACATCCATCCTTCTGCCTCTGAATACTCAGCATCGCTAAATACAGGTCCTGCATAACCAGCCGGGAAGGAGATTCCTTTTGCTGCTGCATCTTCATTATCAATGATCTGGTAAACAACACCGTTCTCTGTTCCGTTCAGTTCGTTCTCAGCTTTTGCGTTTGCGTCTGTTGCTGCTTTTACAGTAACGTCAGCGCCAAGGTTAACTGTAGAATCTGCACTCTTGATCAGGAATGCTGCAGATTTTGTGTTCATTGTTGTAGCGTCTTCTACGTTTACAGTAGCCTGACCCCAGATATCTACACCAAAGTTTGCAGAATTGATTTCTGTCTCTCTGGTCTCGTATGCTGTAACTTTGTTATAACCTTTTACTTCGGTCATTTCATTGTTGTACCATACAGCTTTGTTTGTAGCGATTGTCTCACCTTTCTTTGTAGCTGCCATTGTGATGTTGTTGTTATCACCGTTAGCTGCGATTGTCAGGTAAGTCGGTACATTGAAGGTAGATCCAAGGAAGTACTCCTGTGCATTACCGATTGCATATGTACCATATCCGCTGCCCTTCTGGTTCATATCAATGGTACTGTTGATCGCATACAGGTTCGGGTTGCTTCCGGAGTCTGTGGACAGTGCGCCCCAGCTCTCAGCATATACGTTTGCATCCTGGATAACCATGGATGATCCTTTACCAAGCATATTGGTTGTACGAGCGTTTCCTACAACACCAAGTACCCATGGCGGAGATACCATCTTAACTGTATCCGCTGTATTTAAGAATCCATTGTAGAGTGTACCGCCGTTTGCAGCAAGCTCTGTTGTGCTGTCATCTCTGTCACCTTTGATGTATACGTCTCCACCGTTATCTACTTCTACGGCCGGTTTAGCAACACCATAAGTTGTGATAGAACCACCTTTGGAAAGGTCGATCGTTGTCTTGTAAGTTGCGTTAGTCTGAGTTGTTCCACCCATCTGTCCGTCAGCATCTGCGCTTCCGTTTGTTGTGATGGTATCACCGTAAACAGTTACTGCTGTACCATAACCAACGAAATCGTTAACGTCTTCTCTACCTTCGGAGTTGTCTTTTCCATCTGCATTACCAGCAACGATTACCGGGTTGTCCAGTGTAGCATTGGATTTGTTTACAACTACCGGGTTGAAGCTCTTGGATGTAGATGTCAGAACGAGGTCTGATAATGTGTTACCTGTCAGTTTTGCGCCAAGGTTCTCTGCGCCTACAGCCAGTTCAGACTCTGCACCGATCTGTACACCTGTACGGTAATCTGTGTATGTATAGTTGCTGTTCCATACAGAACCATAACCATCTTTATGAGATACTGTATAAACGTTTACTGTCTTGCCAGCTTTGATTGCTACTTTTGCGTCTGCAAGTGAAAGCTCTGTAGCGCCATCTTTATCTGTTGTGATAAATGTCATGTTGCTTGCATATGGAGCTTTTGCATCTGCTGTTTCAACGATATCGCTGCCACTGATAGATGTAACTTCTGCACCGTTCTCAATTGCACTTGCTGTTCCGATAACTGTTACGTTCTCGTATGTATTGCCAGCTTCCAGTGTGATTACACGGCCAGTGGAATCTTTTGCTTCACCGTAGTTAACAGCTGCGCCTTCACCAATTGTAAGTTTTGTGATGATAGATGTTCCATCAGCTGTCCATACAGCACCATCTTCTACGTTTACAACAACATCATTAGATCCGTTGTAAGAAGGTGTGTTCATTACATGACCGATCTGGTTGTAATTAGCCTGTTTGATGGATGTGTTCTGTGTCTTTCCACCATCTGTTGTATGTTTAATCGTTGTTGCACTGATAGAACCTGTTACGGAACCACCATTTTTGATATTTACTGTCAGTTCCTGACCATCTCCGTAGTAACCGGATCCGTTGTAAATATTACCTTCTAACTGATTTTCAACGTTTAATGTGGAAGCTGTTTTCTGAGCTTCTCCACCCGGTGCGCCACCCTGGTCGCCACCGTCTGGCTTAGCGTCTGGTGCTTCACCCTGATCTCCACCTGGTGCGCCGCCTGGCTGCTGTCCCTGATCGCTGTCAGAAGAAGCAGATGCCTCTAACCAGCCTTCAGACTCAGAGTACTCAGCATCACTGAATACAGGGCCTGCATATCCTTCTGGGAAGGAGATACCTGATGCTGCTGCATCCTCATTATCAATGATCTGGAATACAACACCGTTCTTTGTATTGTTGATCTGTTTCTCAGCTTCTGCATTTGCATCAGTTGCTGCTGCGATCTTAGCGTCTTTTCCGATATTTACAGTAGCACTTGCGCTCTTAACGAGGAATGCTGCTGATTTTGTATTGAACTCTGTAGCGTCATTTACATTAACAGTAGCCTGTCCCCAGATGTCCATACCGAAGTTCTCGGAATTTACAACTGTCTGAGCTGTCTTGGAAGCAACTACGGAATCATAGCCTTCTTTGATGCTCATCTTGTCATTGTTCCATACAGCTTTGTCAATGCTAATTGTCTCGCCTGCAGTTGTAGCGCCTAAAGTAACGTTGTTGTTGTCACCGTTTGCTGCGATTGTCAGGTAAGTCGGTACATTAAATACGGAACCAAGGAAGTACTCCTGTGCATTACCGATTGCGTATGTACCATATCCGCTTCCGCCTTCTTTCATGCTGATGTTACTGTTGATCGCATACAGGTACGGATTGCTTCCTGCATCTGTAGACAGAGCTCCCCAGCCTTCTGCATATACATCAGCATCCTGAACTACCATAGTAGATCCTTTACCAAGCATGTTCGTTGTACGCGCATTTCCTACAATACCAAGTACCCATGGCGGAGATACCATTTTTGTGGTATCAGCTGTATTTTTGAATCCGTCATAAAGTGTTCCACCATAAGCAGCAAGTTCTGTTGTGCTGTCATCTCCGTCACCTTTGATGATAACATCAGCGCCGTTATCTACTTCTACGGCCGGTCTTGCTACACCATAAGTTGTGATAGAACCACCATTATCCAGGTTCAGTTTTGTTTTGTAAGTAGCGTTTGTATTGGTTGTACCGCCTGTCATACCATCAGCATCTGTGCTTCCGCCTGACTGAACAGTATCACCATAAATTGTTACGGCTGTACCATATCCAACAAAATCGTTGACATCTTCTTTACCATTGGAATTGTTCTTGCCATCTTTGTTACCAGCAACGATAACCGGATTGTTGATCACTGCATTTGCTTTGTTTACAACGATCGGGTTAAAGTTCTTGGATGTAGAAAGAAGATTGAACTGATCTAATGTAGTTGTCTTTGTTGCGTCGTCTGTTGTAAGAGTACCACCAACACCCTCTGTACCAATTGCTACTTTGTCAGCATCTGTACCAATCTGAATACCGGTACGGTAATCTGTGTAAGTGTAATTTGAATTCCAGGATGAACCGTATCCATCTGTATGAGATTTTGTGTACAGTTTGATGGATGTATCCCCCGCTTTTACAGCTGCCTGAGCGTCTGCAAGTGAAAGCTCTTTTGCGCTTCCGTCTGCCGCAACAGATGTAAATGTAACATTGCTTGCATATGCTGTTGTCTCTCCATCATATGTTGTGATTGTTCCATCATCGGCAATTGCTTTTACAGTATTTTTTGCCTGAGCATCTTCTGCAAAAGCCTGTGTAGAAACTGCCGGAGCAGCAAGCATAATTGCCATTGCTACTGCGCTGACTGCTGATACAGCTTTGCGCATGAACTGTTTCATACTTTTACTTTTCATAATGTCCTCCTCCATTAATGATATTTTATCAGGTAGGTATATGATACCTGTTATAGAACGTTTGGGCAATGACACTTTTTTTGATAAAAGTGCTATTTTTTGTGTTTTTTCACAGAATGGTCACATTTTATTAACAATTTGCCTATAGTTCATTCGGAATTAATGTTGCGATCACAGTTCCATCCCCGGACAATTCCAGATTTCCATCATTTTCTGCGTAAGTATAGGTAAATTCCTTATCAAACGCTGACAGTGTAATGGAATTATCATCCCCAAGTGTATAATTCTCATCCAGTACCAGATAGAATGTACCATCTGCATGGAATTCATAACGATAATTGTCCATTCCGAATGCGGTATAAATTCCCTCAAAATTCTCCATGGAAGCAATGCCATCTGTACCACTGATGGACTTCATGGCTACTTTCGTCTCTGCCTCAGCGCCGGAATAAGTTGTGCGGATATACAGTTCTCCATCTTCCTGGTCAATGATGTACTGAGTCGGATTGTCCTGTGCATCAAACTGCATGGAGATCATATCTTCATCGGTTCCATCTGTGCTTGCATCATGGGAAAAAGAGTATGTTCCTTTCTGTACATAATAGCAGGTACTCTCTCCGTCAAAATAATAGAACACGCCGTCTGCATCCTTCAGTTCATAACGGCCGTAAGGTTTTTCCAGGCTTCCTTTTTCCGCTGTAGAACGTACCTCATAAGAAGCATCCTTGATATAATTCGGATCATCCGAACCGGTCAGATCATGAGACGGTTCTTTCTCATCTTCTTCCTGCGCATCCGTCTGATCAGAATCTGTATCTGCCTGATCTGTATCTGACTGGCTGCTGTCGGTTTTTGCGCTCTCCGTTACAGCAGATTCCTCTGCAGCAGATGTCTGTCCGGCACTTCCCCCTGAAGTTCCGCATCCTGCCACCAGAAGTGCCATACTTAATCCCAATGCACCGAGCATGTATTTTAATTTACTCATGTCAAATTCCTCCTTTTTTTCGTCCTCCGGAACGTTCCTCAACTCCGGAGCATCTTCATGCCTTAACCTTTTTCTCCCCGATGTCTGCCATCTTGTGAATATGAGAAATCCACTTCCTCTGATGCCATTTTCTCATAATCATGTCATTGGCTAAAGGCAACTTTTTTAGAAAAAAGTGCTGTTTTTTGAGTTTTGAAAAATTTAAGTTTTATTAATGCGAAAACGCAGCATCTTTCCCCGGACACTAGTCGTTCGCTTCCCTCTATTTACACTATAATAATATTTTCTCCGTTTTCTACTAATTGCATTGGTAAATTCACCAATTTATCTGTGAATTCATTCGTAATGTACAAGAAAGGACTCTGGCTATTTTTTCTTGTCCAGCGATTGTTAGCGGACGAGACAAACTAGCAGAGTCCTTTTCACTACCTAAATTCTTAACCACACTATAAAAAAGATACCTTCTTATAGTTTTTCGAGCGTCAGCGCCCATGCAAAACAGGTGCGCACGCAGGCCGGTTCCCTGCCTTCCCGCAAACGGTCCAGGCAGCCGTCACACTTTTCCATTTTTCCCTGTGCATCAAATCGGATCACCTGCAATGGACAGACAGCTTCGCAGGCATGACAGCCAACGCAGATTTCTTTGTCCGTCAGTATCAGCCCGGTTTCTTCCTCCTTGTAAATCGCCTGCACCGGACAGACTTCCATACATTTCCCATATACTCGTTGCATGGAGATACCGGCCCCGGACGGGAAGGATTTCCACCCGGAATATCATAGTTTCCAGTCAGCGCGATCAGACACATTACCGCACGATAATTTTGCATACCATTGATGTGGTGAACCACCGGTGACGCAGAAAACATCACCGCCGCGGGACTGTTTTTTGCATAAATTCTTGCCGCCTGACGAATCAAATCCGCATCCACACCGGTAATCTCCTCCGCTTTTTCCGGCGTAAACTGCTGCACATACGCACGGTATTCCTCGAATCCATACACATATTTTTCCACAAATTCATGATCGTACAGATCTTCCTCTATGCTCACCTGTCCCATGGACAATGCCAGCGCCCCGTCCGTACCCGGAATCAGTTTCAGGTGCAGATCAGCTGCCTGACTGGTCACCGTCTCCCGGGGATCCACGGAAATAATATTGACACCGCGCGCTTTCAAAGACTGATACATCGGTACCATGGAAATATTGGAATAATACAGATTACTGCTCCACACCAGAACCGTTTTTGCATGCATCATGTCTGGAAAACAGATATTATTTCCATAAATCGACCGCTAGGCCATGGCCGCCGACTGAAAACAGGTGCTGGACTCCGTACAATAATTCGGGGAACCGTATGCATTTGCCAGTCGCAGCAGCGCCGGGCGGTACCACTTCGGATAGCCCGCATAAAATACCGTTGCCTGCGGATCATATTTTTCCTTAATACTCAGCAGATTTTCAGCGATCATTGCATACGCTTCCTCCCAGGAAATACGTTCAAACTCGCCGCTGCCTTTTGCGCCTACACGCTTCATCGGATACAAAATCCGATCTTTATTGTATACATACTGCCTGGATGCAGCGCCCTTGGAACATAAACCGCCCTGCTGTCCCGGCCAGTCTCGGCTGCTTTCTACGGAAAGCAGTTTTCCATCCTGCACGTAGGCATCGATGGGACATCCTGCGGAACAGATGTTGCAGCGGACTTTTTTAATTTCAGTTTTTTTCGTCATACTATTATGTCATTCACCTTTAGTTAATCTTCTGCGCTCTTGAATTAGTCCAAACCTTCCGCTGTCATCTCAGCCCGAATTTCATCCTCAGAAGCTGCCATCGCATGAAGTGTCATTTCCAACAGTTTGTTCAGTTCCCAGCCAAGCTGCTCCGCCCCGCGGGCAATTACCGTTCTGGAACATCCACCTGCAAATCCTTTTGCTTTATATTTTTTCTTGAGCGATTTCAGCTCCATATACTTACACTCAAACGAAGTGAGCAAAATATTGACCTAGCATTTTCTTAATCCAATAATTTTCCCGCTTCGTATGAGCAACGAAGATAATCTGGATTGCTGTAGTATACACTTGAATTAAAATTTGAAATTTCATCACTAATGAACGAACTATATACCATTTTTATTGCCTCAATAATATTTTGGTATAATCCAATTACGTCCGATATTAGTGTCTGATATACTCGTCCAATAGATGTAACCGTCGGTATCTCATATCTGCAAACAGTAATATTATCAAAAGTTCCCTCTGATATTTGATACTCCTCAATCCATTCATCACACACCTGTTCAAAAGAAAGGCAATGATTTACTGATGCCGCTTTCAATTGATGTTCCAATGCTTTATCTGATAATTTTGCTACTATGTCTTTACATTTATTATGTGTTTGGCGCGCCACATACTCAATCATAGAGCACACATAAAACAAGTCATCTTTATTCCATTGTGCCATCATTAACCTGCTCACTCCTTTTATACTTCAGACATTCCAAGGCTCTAATACTATGGAAACTAATTTGATGCGTAGGATGTTTAAATTTTGCATACTCCCAAAAAACTGTCCTACTAATATTATTATTTAAAAAATCGTTTACAAAATTCCAAATAGTATCATCTGCCATTGGACCTTCTACAATATCATATTCATGGACTTTTCCTGCTCTACATTCTGCGATAAAATCTAACCATTCGTCCGACATCTGCTCAAATCTTTTAATATTTAGCTTTTCATTTTCTACATATGTGTATACATTTACTATACCCTGTTCATGTCTACGTTCTGCCCATCGATATGCCTGTTCAAAACTTTTTGTACAGTAAAATCCCCAAGAAAAATCTTTTGTATATCTGGTTTTTCGAATTTCCGGAAATTCTACTATTTGTCCACTTCCATGATACAATTCTAATTTATTCGCCACATTTTTCACCTCGCAATATACCGTATTCCCACTCGTATTTTCCTATCGATCCTTCACAACGTAAGTCGTACTTTTATGCACACAAAATGGCATTTCATTTACTTATATAGTACCACTTTCATTTTTCATTAAAATTCTTCTAATTATTTTAAACAAACATATTTTGCAGCATAAATTTCTTTATATTTCGTAATTCATCACACTTCTGCTGGTGAAGGGTGATGAGTGCTTCCAGCTCTGTAAAATACCTTCCAATCTTTTTCTGTTCTTCTACATCTTGTGGTATCGTCAGCTTTGTTTCAAAGAAATCTGCTGGTGCAATATTCAAAAGTCCATGATTTCTCGCACCCTCTGCTGCAATCTCATGAATACCTTTATGCCACAAGTTTGTGCTGTAGTACGATACCAAAAAATCGGAATCTACAGGAGTATTTTCTTTTATTCCAAATACAATATAAAGCGTTGACAATACGCCATTTTCATAACGATCTAGCCTTTTAATGCCTCCCCAAGGGGCATCCGTTGAAGTACTTTTGTTGTAAGCGAACTCTCCATTCTCAATCAGATAATAGCCACTGACATCTTTACTTGCTACTCTTTTATCAAAGAATTCATTCTGATCAATAAGCCCATATTGAGCCGATATTGTAAGCGGTAACACTGAAACTAAATCTTGATTTTTCCTTGTTACACGATTGACCAGTTCCCCCAACTTACGCTGTTCCCAATCATCGGTGAACCCTTTAAATCTAATTTTTGGTTTTCCCATGACAATTACCCCTCCATCTTTCTAAGAAGCTCATTCAGTGATGTCATAATCGCCTCATCTGTTGATGTCAGTTCCTTAAGCAATGAAACAAAATCGCCCTGTACCTGTTTGATTTTAGCATCTGTTTTTGCCATATCTGACAATAACGCATTTATATCAACCTCTTCTTCTTTTTCAAAATTATCAACATAACGCGGAATGTTCAGATTAAAATCATTTTTCTCAATGTCCTCAAATGAAGCCAAATAGGATTCTTTTTCCACGGTCTCTCTTTTGCTATATAATTCAATAACAGCATCGATATGTTCATCTGTCATTTCATTTTGCTTTTTACCTTTGTTGAATTTTTTTGAAGCATCAATAAATAACACATCTCTGCCATCTCTATGTTTTTTCAACACAATGATACAAGTCGGAATGGACGTGTTATAAAACAAGTTTGCTGGAAGACCAATTACAGCATAAATATTACCGGAACGAAGCAGTTTTTCTCTGATTTTTCCTTCTGCTGCGCCACGGAAAAGTACACCATGTGGCAAAACAATCGCCATTGTACCATTATTTTTCAAATGATATAAACCATGAAGCAGGAACGCATAATCCGCTTTTGATTTAGGTGCTAAAACACCATAATCACTGAATCTTTCATCCTGCAAGAATCCTGTTGCCGCACTCCATTTTGCGGAATAAGGCGGATTCATAAGTACCATATTAAAATCAGTTTCTTCACCGGTTGGCCAATCTCCGTCTAAAGTATCACCATTGCGTAAATTCTGATTATCTGGAACAATTCCATGTAAAAACATATTCATTCTCGCAAGATTATAAGTAGATGTATTCAACTCCTGACCATAATACTTAATATAATCTGGTTGTTCCGCATATCTTTTTGCATTCAAAAGCAATGAACCCGATCCCATACAAGGATC
>CAVKTR010000010.1:0-50210 GCA_963659325.1 Dysosmobacter segnis | reverse complement strand
CTTCCCCCTCATGATTGAGGGGCAGGGGAGTTGAAGTGTCGAAGACACTTTTTTATATCGGAGTGACAAGATTTGAACTTGCGATCTCTCGCCCCCCAGACGAGCGCTTTACCAGACTAAGCCACACCCCGAAAAATCGTTATTATCACCTGCATTTTTTCGCAAAGTGAACTGTAACAAATATTTTATCACAAAAAGATATGCTTGCAAAGCTTTTTTTCAACAGTTATAGTATAGTGATACGAAGCATTTAGGAAAGTGTGACATTTCAAAATAGAAAGTGATATACTTGATATGAATAAAGACAGGATAAAATGATTTTGGAAGGAGACAATCATGGAAGAGCAGTTCTTATCGCCGTTGGAAGTGGCGGAGATATTGCAGGTAAAGAAAAATACCGTTTATGAGATGATCAAGCGCGGTGATCTGAAAGCGACCAAGATGGGAAAACAGTTCCGGATCGCGCGCAAGGATCTGTATGAATACATGGGAATGACTCCGGAGGCAGAATCGGCGGAAAACATTGTGATCTGTGGGCAGGATCAGCTGTTGGATGTGCTGTGTTCTCTTTATAACAGCCAGAGTGATGGCAAAACCCAGATCTACCGTTCGCCGATGGGAAGTTACAGTGGACTTTACCGGATGTATCAGAATGAAAATTATGTGGCAACCTGTCATATGTGGGACGGCGCAACGGATACTTACAATCTGCCATACGTGGAGCGCATGCTTCCGGGGGAACAGGTGGCAGTTTTTCATCTGCTGAAACGCTGGCAGGGATTTTATGTAATGGAAGGAAACCCGAAGAACATTCAGGATTTTTCCGATCTGACCAGAGCGGATGTGCGGATGATCAACCGGGAAAAAGGCAGCGGCATTCGTATTTTCATTGATGAAATGTGCAAAAAACTGGATTTAGACACTGACAAACTCAATGGATATGAGGATATTGCGGCTTCTCATATGATCGCAGCCACCAACGTACTGCGTGGAAGCGCGGACGTGGCCATCGGAAATGAGAAGGTGGCGCGCCAGATGGACGGCATTCAGTTTATACCGCTGAAACAGGAAAGTTATGATATTGTATTTCGTAAAAAAGATCTGAAACGGAAAGAATTTCAGGATCTGCTGGATATTATCAGATCCGAAGAATTTAAGAAAGAAGCGGAAGTGATGTCCGGATATGACATTAGCGAAATGGGAAAACAGCTCTATTAAATGGGGCTGTTTTTTTATAGAAAAAATGGAAAAATTCTTATAAATAAAATGGGGTTTACGGACAAGGTATATTAAAAAAGTATTTCTATATGGTAATAAAGTATCTTGTGGGTGATTTCGTTATTGATATGCAACTATGACTATTTGCTCAAAAATAAAATTAGAAAATTATGGTATACCACAAAAATACCAAGAAAATACTTGACATGGAATAGAAACTATAGTATAACAAAATTACACGAAACAAAACAAAACAAAACCTGACAAAAACAATGTCAGAGGAAAACGAGGAGAAAAAGAGATGAAAAAGAAATTAGTAAGTGTAATGCTGATCGGCGCAATGGTAGTATCCATGGCAGCATGCGGAAACACAAACACAGACCAGGGAGCAGCAAATGACACCTCTGTAGCAGCAGAGCAGACAGACGCTTCCGAAGCAGCACCGGAGACAGCAGATCAGATTGATGATACACAGATCACTGTATTTGCAGCAGCAAGTCTTGAGAACGCATTAAACGAAGTTATCGAGAAATACAATGAGACTCAGCCGAACGTAACAGTTGTACCGAGCTATGACAGTTCAGGAACACTGCTTGCACAGATCGAGGAAGGCGCAGCTTGTGACGTATTCTTCTCTGCAGCTCAGAAACAGATGGATACATTACAGAATGATGATCAGTTAGTAGTAGACGGCACACGTCATAACGTAGTAAACAACCAGGTTGTAGTTATCACATACAAAGGAAGCGGCACAGCAGTAACAGGTCTTGAGAACCTGAAAGACGCAAAGAGCATCGCACTTGCAGATGGCAGCGTTCCGGTTGGTAAATATACACGTCAGGCGCTTGTAAACGCAGGTATCCTTGACGCAGTAGATGATGTTTCTACTATCCCGACAGATGTTGTTTCTCAGGCTTTGGGTGGAGTTGAAATCAACGAGTGCGGTAACGTAAGTGCTGTAAAAACTCAGGTAGCAGAGGGATCCAACGAAGTTGGTACTGTTTACTATTCTGATACATATGGTCTTGAGGACAAACTTGATATCCTTCAGGTTATCAGCTACGATCTGACAGGTAACGTAATTTACCCGATCGCTCAGGTTCAGAATGATGAGGCTGATGAGTTAGAGCAGAAAGCAGCACTGGATTTCGTAAACTTTGTAAAATCCGATGCAGCAAAAGCTATTTTTGACAGCTATTATTTTGATACAAACGTAGAAGATTAAGAATAGTTTCTTTTATGGTTAAAGTTTAACTATTTGAAAACGAAATCGAAGAATCTTTCCGCGACAGCTGGACGTTCACTACCCTCATTTCGCGGCGGTTTCATCGCGCTCGTTCCCACCTCCTATAAAAGCTGGTCGGTTCCCACTCGCGCAAAACCTTGCGAAAATCGGTCGTTCGCTTAATTGCTTGCCGCGGAAAGATTCTTCGATTTCTCTATTTAAGTAGATAAATTCAGCCTGCGTATCATGAAGCAGATGCATCAATACAGGTGAAACCCGGGCGGCGAAAGCCGGTCGGGTTTTATCTGAATATAACAGTTGAAATAGATTTTGCTTAAAAATGATTTACAGGTAGAGTGTAAGAGAAATGTCTTCGGCTATATGACCGGAGCATAGGGAGAAAAATATGGATGCAATTATAGAAATTGTAAAAAATCTGGATTGGACACCGTTGTTCATTTCCTTTAAAACGGGAGTTGTGGCAACGGTGATTTCCTTTTTCTTAGGATTATTTGCAGCAAGAAAAGTCGTTCATGCCGGCGAGCGTGCAAAAGCGATCGCAGATGGATTTCTGACACTGCCGATGGTACTTCCACCGACCGTTGCGGGATTTTTCCTGTTGCTGTTATTTAGTAAACGACGTCCGATCGGTATGTTTTTATTTAACCAGTTCGGAATAAAAGTAGTACAGACCTGGCTTGGATGTATCATTGCTGCGACAGTGATCTCATTCCCGTTAATGTATCGAAATGCCAGAGCTTCTTTCGAACAGCTGGATGCAAACCTGATCTACGCAGCGCGTACGCTTGGTATGTCTGAGATGCAGATTTTCTGGAAAGTTGCAGTGCCGAATGCGGGACCTGGTATCATTGCAGGAACGATCCTGACTTTTGCCCGGGCCCTTGGTGAGTACGGTGCGACTTCCATGCTGGCGGGCAATATCCCCGGAAAGACGTCAACGATCTCGCAGAAGATCGCCATGGTTATTCAGGATGGTGATTATCTGACGGCCGGTGTGTGGGTTATCATTATTCTTGCCATCGCCTTCGGAATTATCGTTGCAATGAACCTTGTGGCAGGCAAAAACATGAAGAATACACAGAGCTGGTAGCATCGGAGGAGAGATAGATGGCAATAGAAGTAGCGATAAAAAAGAAAATAGGATCTTTTTCTCTGGATGTTGCGTTTTCCGCAGGAGAGGAAATGTTTGCCCTGCTTGGTGCTTCCGGATGCGGCAAAAGTATGACGTTAAAATGCATTGCGGGAATCGAGACACCGGATGAAGGAAAAATCGTGTTAAACGGCCGTACTTTATTTGATTCTGAGAAAAAGATCAATCTGATTCCGCAGAAGCGGAAAGTCGGATATATGTTTCAGGATTATGCCCTGTTTCCGAACATGACCGTTGAGAAAAATATCATGGCGGGCATGGGAAAGAAACCAGAAAAAGAGATCGTGCAGGATTATATCCGCCGCTTTCGCCTGGAAGGACTGGAGCATCGTCTGCCGCGTCAGCTCTCCGGTGGTCAGAAACAGCGTGTGGCTCTGGCGCGTATGATGGCGGCACAGCCGGAAATCCTGCTGTTGGATGAGCCATTGTCAGCACTGGACAGCTTTTTGAAATGGCAGGTAGAAGAAGAACTGCAGGATTTGCTTTCCGAGATTGGAAAAACAGTGCTTTTTGTGTCCCACAGCCGTGATGAAGTATATCACTTGTGTGATCGTATCTGCGTGCTGGAAAAAGGTCACATGGAAACAATTCAGGATAAAAAAGAGTTTTTCGCAAATCCGGTGACACAGGCGGCAGCCCGTATTTCCGGATGTCGAAATATCGTGCCGGCAAAACGGTTGTCTGCGCATCAGCTGGAAGTCCCGGACTGGGGTATCTGCTTCGAAATGGAAAAAGAAATTCCGGAGGATATTGCTTTCGTTGGTGTGCGGGCACATTATATTGACGTGTCAGCTGATTTAGAACCGGCGAAAAATAGTTCTGTTATGCAGATGGATCGTCTGCTGGAACAGCAGTTCGAATCCGAATTGGTTTTGAAATACAACCAAGATACACCGTCATTGCGAATCCTAATGGAAAAGGAAAAAGCGGAACAGCTTGCAAAGCATGAGCAGGTACGGATCACAATACCTGAACATGCTCTTCTGCTATTGAAAGCGTAACGTTTTTTGTGGCTAAAAATTTACATTGTGAAAAGAACTCTGCGATTTTATCTCTACGGCTAACAATCGCCCGCCGAGAGAAAATAGCCAGAGTTCTTTTTTGTACGCTGTGTGAAATGGATGATGTAGTTTCTGAATGTTATTTAGTTGTGTAAATGGCGAAATCAAGGACGGAGTTCTGGGCGAGCGATTTAGCGAACGACTGAGTTTTGCGAGATTTTGCGCGAGTGGAAGGTGACCAGCTTTTATAGGAACCGAGAACGAGCGCGATGAAATCGAAGTAAAACGAGGGAAGAGAGTGACTAGCTGCACAGAACTCCGTCCTTGATTTCGCTTTATATACCTAAAAACTCTTTACAACAAACACTTTAGTGTGGTACAGTGTAGAAAACTGTAGAAGGAAGTAAAAAGTGATGACAAAAGCATGGGAAAAGAACATTCGTAAAGTAGTTCCATACGTTCCGGGCGAGCAGCCAAACAAGGAGCGCATGATCAAATTAAATACAAATGAAAATCCATATCCACCAGCCCCGGGTGTCGCTGAGGCATTAAAAAATCTGGATCCAGACCGTCTGAGATTATATCCGGATCCGGCCTGCACCCGTCTGGTGGATGCGATTGCAAAACAAAAAGGTTTAAAACCGGAGCAGGTATTTGTCGGTGTTGGTTCCGACGACGTTCTTGCCATGTGTTTTATGACCTTTTTTAATGGAGAAAAACCGATCCTGTTTCCAGACATTACCTATTCTTTTTATGATGTGTGGGCAGAGGAATTTCGTATTCCATATGAGACACAGCCGTTAGATGATGAACTCAATATCCGCAAAGAGGACTATTACAAAGAAAACGGCGGCGTGATCTTTCCGAATCCGAACGCCCCGACCGGTGTGGAAGCATCTCAGGAGATGATCGAGGATATTTTACAGCACAATCAGGATGTTATCGTGATCATCGATGAGGCCTATGTGGACTTCGGTGCAGAAACCGCATTGCCATTACTGGAAAAATACGATAACCTGATCGTAGTTCAGACATTTTCAAAATCACGTTCCATGGCAGGCATGCGTATCGGTTACGCGATGGCATCACCGGAGCTGATCAAATATTTGAACGATGTAAAATATTCTTTCAATTCCTATACAATGGATCAGACCGCACTGGATCTCGGTGTGGCATCCATTAACGACCAGGCATATTTTGAGGAGACATTACATAAGATCATTCAGACGAGAGAACGTGTGAAACTGCGCCTGACAGAACTTGGATTTACCTTCCGTGATTCCAAGAGCAATTTTATTTTTGCATCCCACAAGAGCTGTCCGGCGGAGGAACTGTTTGAAAAATTAAAAGAAAAAGATATCTATGTCCGCTATTTTAAAAAGCCGCGAATTGACAATTATCTGCGTATCACCATCGGAACCGATGCGGAGATGGACGAATTTCTGTCAGAAGTAGAAAAATATCTGAAGGAAACAGGAAGATTATAAAACAACCCAAGCTTGCATAATATTAAGAAAATCATCATATCTTTTTCTGGAAAAATAGTGTAAAATAGTGCAGAATGTAGGATAAAAATGATTTTTAGGAGGATTATATGGAAAGTCTGGTAACCTGGTTTACAAGTACTTTAGGTACACATATTTCAAGGGAAGCGGTTGTATTTATTATTTCACTGTTTCCGATTCTGGAGCTGAGAGGCGGTATTCTGGCATCATCTTTATTAGATATTACGATGTGGAAAGGAATCCTGATCAGCGCGGTGGGAAACATTATTCCGATTCCGTTTATTTTATTTTTTATCAAAAAGATATTTGCAGCGATGAAAAAAACAAAGCTGTTCCGTCCGCTGGTTGAGAAGATGGAAAACAAGGCAATGAAGAAACGTGACCAGATCGAAAAATATGAGTTCTGGGGACTGGTTTTATTTGTTGGTATTCCACTTCCGGGAACAGGCGCATGGACAGGCGCACTGGTAGCATCTCTGATCGATATGGATATTAAAAAAGCGTTTAAGGCGATTTTAGTTGGAATCTGTCTGGCAGCTGTAATTATGACACTGATTTCTTATGGTGTACTTGGACACATTATCAGATAAGATAAAATCTCCATGGAGATAGACTGATTAACCTATAAGAGTATTTACTCAGATTGAGCGAAGTAAAATAAAAAGAAGCCGATTGTCTTGCCTGCCCGAATGACGACAGACATTGATAAATAACGATATTGCGTAAGAGGGGGATTTTATCATGGAATCTATGGAATCAAGAATGGTAAAACTGTATGCGAGAAACAACAACCATGTGGCACTGCATGCTATTCCGGGGCATTTTGCCACAAGCCACTCCCACATCAATTTTTACATTGATATGACAAGCTTGAAAACCCGTGCCAATGAGGCGCAGGAAGTTGCAAAAAGTCTGGCAGGAGATTATGTGAACTCTACTGTGGTTGACACGATTGTCTGCATGGATGGCACAGAAGTGGTAGGAGCTTATCTGGCACAGGAGTTTGAAAAGCGCGGATTCCGCAATACGAACCTGCATGATACCATTTACGTGGTTACTCCGGAGTACAATGCAAACAACCAGCTGATCTTCCGTGATAACACAATTCCGGCGATCAAAGGCAAAAACGTCATTCTGCTGCTGGCAACTACGACCACAGGATTGACCGTGCAGCGCAGCCTGGAATGTGTGCAGTATTATGGTGGAACCGTGCGTGGCATTTCTTCTATTTTCAGTACGGTAAAAAAAGTCGGCGGCATGGAAGTGCATTCAGTATTTAATGCAGATGATGTACCGGGATACCAGGCCTTTGGCAGAGACGAATGCCCATGTTGCAAAAAGGGATTTGCTATCGAAGCCATGGTAAATGGATTCGGCTATTCACAGTTGTAAGAATTATAATAAAAAAGCAGAGTAAAAGATCAGATAAAATGAGGAAAGAAAAATCGTTATTTTATCTGGTCTTTTGTTTTTGCTTCCGGATAGTTAGATATCGAGAATCAGGACTTGACAAGGCAAAAAATGTTGTTTATGATGTTTTAAGGTTTTAAAAACTTTATAGTTATACAAAGGTAGTGACAAAGAGGAGTACGCGAAAGATGTGGTGACAGGGAAGATGGTTCATGGACTGGAAAACCGTCTGACAGGCAGTTTGCGGAAAGTAGCTTTGGAACCGGATGTCTGAAGCCAGGATAGCATGTATGCACATAGGACAAGAGCAGTGGAAATTGTGATTGTCAGAGTCTTGTTGTGAAAAAAACAGACGATATGTTTGCTGAGCGGTGCGTAGGAAATCCCGGGTGATTCCCGTTAATCAATCGCAGAGATTTCATCTTCATCTGAGCTGAATTCCCAAACTTTTATAAGTAATGAAATGGCAGTTATTTCGTTTCAGTGGAATTCAAAGAGAGGCAGATGAGATAAAATGAAGGTGGTACCGCGTAGATTCGCCCTTCACATGTAGTTTGCATGTGGAGGGCTTTTTTTGCACACTCGCACAAGTAGAAATTATTGCTTTGCAAATGTGCTCGGCGCAACCAGGAAAGATACTTTCCTGGATTTGAGTTTTGGAAGGAGAGACAGAATGAAAGAATTAGCAAAGACCTATGATCCAAAAGGGATCGAAGACCGTCTTTACCAGAAATGGGAAGACAATAAATATTTTCATGCAGAAGTAGACAGAAGCAAAAAACCATTTACCATTGTTATGCCGCCGCCAAATATCACCGGTCAGCTGCACATGGGACATGCTCTGGACAACACCATGCAGGATATCCTGATCCGTTACAAGAGAATGCAGGGCTATTCCGCATTATGGCAGCCGGGTACTGACCACGCAGCCATCGCAACAGAGGTTAAGGTTATCAACAGCCTGAAAGAAAAAGGAATCAACAAAGCGGACTTAACCCGTGATGAGTTCCTGAAATACGCATGGGACTGGAAAGAAGAGTACGGCGGACGTATCGTAAAACAGTTAAAGAAAATGGGATCTTCCGCTGACTGGGACAGAGAGCGTTTTACTATGGATGAGGGATGCTCCGAGGCAGTCAAAGAAGTATTTATCCGTCTGTTTGACAAAGGATATATTTACAAAGGTTCCCGTATCATCAACTGGTGTCCGGTCTGCAAGACATCTATTTCCGATGCAGAGGTAGAGCACGTAGAGCAGACAGGTCATTTCTGGCATATCAAATACCCGATCATCGGTGAGGAAGGCAGATTTGTAGAGATCGCAACCACACGTCCGGAGACAATGCTTGGTGATACATCCGTAGCCGTAAACCCGGATGACGAGCGTTACACAGACATCATCGGTAAAAAATTACTTCTTCCGATCGTAAACCGTGAGATCCCGGTTATCGCTGATCCGTATGTAGACAAAGAGTTCGGAACCGGCTGCGTAAAAATCACACCGGCTCATGATCCGAACGATTTTGAGGTAGGAAAACGCCACAACCTGGAAGAGATCAACATCTTAAACGATGATGCGACCATCAACGCAAACGGCGGTATTTACGAAGGTATGGATCGTTACGAGGCAAGAAAAGCAATCGTTGATAAATTAGATGAGATGGGACTGCTCGTAAAAGTAGTTGAGCACGTTCACAACGTAGGTACCCATGACAGATGTAAGACAACCGTTGAGCCAATGATCAAACCTCAGTGGTTTGTAAAAATGGAAGAAATGGCAAAACCGGCCATCGATGCATTACAGTCCGGCAGACTGAAATTCGTTCCGGAAAGTTTCGGAAAGACATATATGCACTGGCTGGAAGGCATCCGTGACTGGTGTATTTCCAGACAGCTCTGGTGGGGACACAGAATCCCGGCTTACTATTGTGACGAGTGCGGCGAGATGGTTGTTTCCCGTGAAATGCCGGAGAAATGCCCGAAATGCGGCTGCACACATTTAAAACAGGATGAGGATACACTGGATACCTGGTTCTCCTCTGCACTGTGGCCATTCTCCACACTTGGCTGGCCGAACAAAACAGAAGAACTGGATTACTTCTATCCGACAGATGTACTTGTTACCGGATACGATATTATTTTCTTCTGGGTTATCCGTATGGTATTCTCTGCGTTAGAGCAGACCGGAACAGAGCCGTTCCACACCGTACTGATCCACGGACTGGTACGTGATTCCCAGGGACGCAAGATGAGTAAATCCCTTGGAAACGGTATCGATCCGTTAGAGGTAATTGACAAATATGGTGCAGATGCCCTGCGTCTGACACTGATCACAGGTAATGCACCTGGAAACGACATGCGTTTCTACTGGGAGCGTGTAGAGTCCAGCCGTAATTTTGCAAACAAAGTTTGGAATGCATCCCGTTTCATTATGATGAACCTGGGTGATGAGCAGCCGACCAAACCGGAAGATGCAGATCTGCTGCCGGTTGATAAATGGATCTTATCAAAAGTAAATACTCTGGCCAAAGACGTGACAGAGAACATGGATAAATATGAGCTGGGAATCGCAGTTCAGAAAGTATATGACTTCATCTGGGAAGAGTTCTGTGACTGGTATATCGAGATCGCAAAAGTACGTCTGTACAAGAAAGAAGAGGATCCGAAAGCTGCAAATGCTGCACTCTGGGTTCTGAAAACAGTACTGACCAACGCATTAAAGATGCTGCATCCGTACATGCCGTTCATTACAGAGGAGATCTTCTGCACACTTTGTCCGGAAGAAGAGACCATCATGCTTGCTCCGTGGCCGGAATACACAGAAGAGTGGAATTTTGCAAAAGAAGAAGCTGATGTGGAGACCATCAAAGTGCTGGTTAAGGGCATCCGAAACATTCGTTCCGAGATGAACGTTCCACCAAGCCGCAAAGCAAAATATTTCATCGTATCTCCGGATGAGAACCTGCGTGAGCTGTTTGCTTCCCATAAGGACATTTACAGCCAGTTAATCTCCGCAAGTGAGATCGACGTACAGGCAGACAAAGCCGGAATTCCGGAGGATGCCGTATCCGTTGTTATCCCGAATGCTGTTGTATACATTCCGTTAGAGGAGCTGGTAGACATGGCAAAAGAGCGGGAACGTCTGGAGAAAGAGAAAGCAAAACTTGCAAAAGAGCTGGCTCGTTCCAACGGCATGCTGAACAATGAGAAATTCTTGAGCAAAGCGCCTCAGGAAAAAGTTGACGAGGAGAAAGCAAAACTTGAGAAATACAAACAGATGATGGAAGACGTAGAAAATCGTCTGGCACAGTTAAAATAATATGAGTGAAAACATGAAACAAGCGGTGGAATTCCTGTACGGGATTCCGAAGTTTACCAAAAAACACAGCCTTGCACACACGAAACATTTCATGGAGCTGCTTGGCGATCCGGGTAATCACTGCAAAGTCATTCATTTGGCAGGAAGTAATGGTAAAGGAAGCGTCTGCTGCTTCCTTTACCATATGTTGCTTTCTGAGGGAAAAAACGTGGGACTGTTTACATCCCCGCATCTGATGGATGTGCGGGAGCGGTTTCAGTTAAACGGTGACCTTTGCAGCGAAGAACAGTTTATGGAAGCTTTTGTGAAAGTGCGAACTGTTGCAGAACAGTTAGATCAGAAAGGCCTGGGCTATCCGACATTTTTCGAGTTTATTTTTGCCATGGGTATGGTACTCTTTGCGGAGGCGCAGGTGGAGTATGTAGTTCTGGAAACAGGACTTGGAGGCAGACTGGATGCGACAAACAGTTTTGCCAATCCGGTGTTAAGCATTATCACTTCCATCAGTCTGGAGCATACAGAGATCCTTGGAGACACGATCACACAGATCGCCGGGGAAAAAGCCGGTATCATCAAACCGGGCGTTCCGGTGGTTTTTGATGCCAATGATCCAGAAGCATCCGAAGTGATACGGGCGCATGCGAAGGAAATGCACAGTCCATGCACTGCACTGGAGAAAAAAATGTTCCGGATTCTGGAATTTAAGAATAATTTTATTGATTTTTCCATTTCAACTGCGTATGATAAGGAAACAAGATGGACGATTCCGGGAGCCGCAGAATATCAGGTGGAAAATGCAGCGCTGGCCATTCTTGCGATGCGGATCTTGCAGCAGCAGTACCCAGAGGAACTTTCCGGTGAGAAAGCCGAAGAACAGCTTCGTGCTGGTATGAAAGAGGCGTTCTGGCAGGGAAGAATGCAGGAAATCGCGCCGGAAATTTATTTTGACGGGGCGCACAACACCTCCGGTATCGGAATGTTTACCGAGGCCGTGAACCGCCTGACCGCGAAGGATACCTATCGTCCGCTTCTGCTGTTTTCCATGGTGAAAGAAAAGGATTACAGCACCTCAATCGATATGCTGACGGCAGATATTTCCTGGGAGGAGATGGCTGTCACTACGATTCCAAACGAGCGTGGCATATCTTTTGAAAAATTGCAGAAACTATTCGAAGAAGATACAGACAGACCGGTGACGGGGTATGCCGATTACCGGGAAGCGTTTAGGGCAATGAAAGAGAAGAAGAAGCCGGGGCAGAAGCTTTTCTGTACAGGCTCCCTCTATTTCATAGGTGCATTGATGGAAGTATGGAAGGAGAACTGTGATGATTGATTTTGAGGAAGAATTAAAGAAATTTGAACCGAGTATGGAAATTGAAGAGGCTGAGGATGCGATCTACAACCGTGATCTCACCGATATGATGGATATTTTACAGGAAATGCTGAAAGAGAGCAGAAGATAGGAGGAGACAGATGAACTGTTATTATTGTGGTGCTCATCTGGATTCCATGGATACCTGCCCGAGCTGTGAAGCAGATGTAAAAATCTGGAAAAAGATCGTAAGTATTTCCAACAAGCTTTACAATGACGGACTGGAGCGTGCCCAGGCCCGTGACTTAAGCGGCGCGGTGGAATATCTGAAGATGAGTCTTCGTTATAATAAGATGAATATTCAGGCCCGCAACCTGCTGGGACTTGTTTATTTCGAGATGGGTGAGATCGTAAAGGCGCTGAGTGAGTGGATCATCAGCAAGAGTATGCAGGGGGAGGACAATCCTGCAAACGATTATCTGAATGACATCCAGAAAAGCTCCGCCAGACTGGATACACTGTCCCAGACGGTGAAAAAATTTAACCAGTCACTGACTTACTGCAAAGATGGCAATACAGATCTGGCACTGATCCAGTTGAAAAAAGTACTTGCCCTGAATCCGAAGCTGGTAAAAGGACATCAGCTGTTGGCTTTGCTGTATATGAAGGAAGAACGTTATGATCTGGCGCTGCGTGCATTAAAAAATGCAGAAAAGATCGACGCAGGTGATGCCAATACCATGCGTTATAAAAAAGAATGCCGTCTGCATCTGAAAGCAAACGGAAAAATGAAACCGAAGGAAAAAGATACGGTAAGTTATCAGAGCGGAAACGACCTGATCATCCGTCCGGCGAAGTTCACTGACAACACAGCTGTGCTGACGGTAGTAAACCTGCTGGTGGGAGCAGCCATCGGCATTGCCGTGGTATGTTTTCTGATCGTGCCTGGCATCCGCAAAAATGCCAATACCAATGCGGCATCCCAACTGGTAAAAGCCAATGAGACCATTGCCACCAGAGAGCAGAGCATCAAGAGCCTTGAGGATGAGATTTCGACTCTGAAGCAGACTGTGGAAGATGCACAGACAGCCACAAGTTCCGCAGATCAGAAAAATGAATCTTATGAAGAACTTCTGAATGCCTATGTATCCTATGCGGCGGACAAACATGTGGAGGCAGGCGAGACACTGACAAAAGTAAACAGAGATCTGCTCAGTGAAAATGCGCAGCAGATTTATGATAACATGCTGACCGATGTACAGAGCGCAATGCTGGAAGCAGATATGAACGAAGCGTTGGATCTTTATGAGCAGAAAGACTACACTGCAGCGATAGAAAAACTGGAATCCATCGTAAAAACAGACGAAGGATATCAGAAAGGAAAAGCAGCTTACTATCTGGCCTTTGCCTATAACTATCAGAACGATGAAAGCAACGCACTGAAATGGTTCCAGATCGCAAAAGAAAAGACAGATTCCTCCAGTGTGCGCAACACCTGTAAGGAAATGATCGAAGACATGCAGAGCCGTGGAGTTACCGTTCAGGATGAAAACGGAACTACGGATAATCAGACGGATACGTCTGACGGAGATACAAATAATAATTAAATGAATGACAGTATACGAAAGAAAATTAAGAAGCTTTTGTATACTGTTATTTTTTTGCAAAAAAATGCTGATGTATATGTAATTCGGAAGAAGATTTTTGAATTTATTATTGTGTAAATAGCATCTGGGGAAGAAAACACGACGAGGGCGGTAGGGCAATTTTCGCAATCGGAGTGAGCATAGCTCGCCTCCGGGAGTGTGTTTGAGACAACAGCCGGGTTTGCTGTTGGGGAGTTCGCGGGAGGAGGCGGAGATAGGCGGCGCAACGACGATCGAAAATTGTCCGTGCCCTGTCGTGTTTTTCCCTCAGCTGCCTTAAAAAAGAAAATAAAAGGAGCCCTAAAACCATGAATTGTGAATATCAGATCAAAGGAAACACCCTTCGCATTTACATTCCGAAGGAACTAGACCACCACATTTCCGACAGCCTGCGGGAGGAAGCCGACCTGCTGACGGAAACTTATTTTATCCGAAAAATCATTTTTGACTTTTCCCGCACCGACTGGATGGACAGCTCCGGTATCGGCGTGATCCTCGGAAGATACAAAAACATGAAATTTTCCGGTGGAACCGTGTCGGCGGTGCACTTAAATGAACGGATGCAGCACATTTTTAAAATGTCAGGGCTGGAAGCACTGATGGAAGAGGAAGGGAGATAAGCGGTATGGGAACTTACATACAGGAAAGAACAGAAAAAAGCAGCAAACGGGAAAACTGTGGACAGACACAGATTTTTCAGGAGAAAGAAACTGGACAACAGGCGGACAACTGGATGCAGATATCCTTTTTGGCAAAATCAGAAAATGAAGGATTTGCCCGCACGGCGGTGGCGGCCTTTGTCAGCTATCTGAACCCTACCATTGAAGAACTGGCGGACATCAAAACAGCGGTTTCTGAGGCGGTCACGAACTGTATCATTCACGGATATAACCTGAAGGGCGGAACCGTCTGGCTGGAGGCCGGTGTCCTTGACCGGACCCTTCATGTGGCCATCACGGACGAAGGCCGTGGCATTGCGGATATCCAACAAGCACTGGAGCCGCTGTTTACCACCAGACCGGATCTGGAGCGCTCCGGCATGGGATTTTCCTTTATGGAAGCCTTCATGGATACCGTGGAAGTGGAATCCGCACTGGGCAAAGGCACCCGGGTGGTGATGACGCGGGAGATCAGTTAGTTACATATGGATCAGGTGATAGAAGCATTAAAAAAGGCGCACCAGGGGGATAAAGCAGCCAGGGACCGGCTGGTACAGGAAAATATGGGACTGGTCTGGAGCATTGTGCGGAGATTTTCCAACCGTGGTTACGCCCCGGAAGATCTGTTTCAGATTGGAAGTATCGGACTGCTCAAAGCCATTGACCGGTTTGACACAAACTATGAGGTGAAATTTTCCACCTATGCGGTTCCGCTGATCATCGGAGAAATCCGCAGATATCTACGGGATGACGGCATGCTGAAAGTGAGCCGGACTTTAAAAGAGACAGCGTGGAAAGTCAGCCAGGCGGTGACCGCCTGGCAGAATGAGCATGGCCGGGATCCGACACTGGAGGAACTTGTAGAAAAAACAGGGATCCGCAGGGAGGATATCGTGCAGTCGCTGGCGGCAAATTCGGAGGTGGATTCCTATGACCGGCCGGTTCCGGGAAATGACGGAAAGGAGCTGACACTGGGGGAACAGATCCGCGATCAGAAAAATGAGATCGAACGCAGAATGAACCATCTGTTTTTAGAACAGTTGCTGAATCAGCTGGAGGCAGAGGAACGTCAACTGATCTATCTGCGGTATGTGGAGGAGCGGACCCAGTCTGATGTGGCAAAAATACTTGGCACCACTCAGGTGCAGGTATCCAGAAAAGAGAAAAAACTGCTTGCAAAATTGCGTGGGATGTACTAAGATAGACGTTAGCTTCGGCTAATAAATGATAAACTCGATAAATAAGCAATTATATGGAGGATTTTGATAGATGGGAAAGAGGATACTGATGGCACTGCTGTGCGGGGCGCTGGTCGGTCTTCCGCTGGCAGGATGCAATACAGGAAACAATACTACGTCGGATTCTGCGCAGAGTGAGGCATCTGCTTCTACTGAAACGAAAACGACGAACAATAAAAACAGTGATCAGGAATACACCGATGAAGTGTTTGCCATGGATACGTACATGACGCTGACTGCTTACGGCGAAAATGCCCAGGAAGCAGTAGAGGCCGGAATTGCTGAGATCCAGAGACTGGATGATCTGCTGTCCACAGGAAAAGAAACCAGTGAGATCGCCCAGATCAACCAGAACGGCGGCGGTGTGCTTTCCGAAGATACCGAGTATCTGGTAAAGCGTGCCCTTGATATTTATCACAGTACAAACGGGGCTTTTGATATCAGTATTTACCCGGTGATGCAGCTCTGGGGATTTACCACAGGAAATTTTGCGGTGCCGAGTGAATCGGATCTGGCAGCAAAACTTGCCCTGGTAGATGCCGGAAAAATCACATTGAGTGAAGAAAACGGACAGACGAGCATCAGCCTTCCGGAGGGAATGGAAATTGATCTTGGCGGAATCGCGAAAGGTTATACGTCCGGCAGAGTCATGGAAGTCATGAAAAGTTATGGCATCGAGAGCGCAGTCATTAACCTTGGAGGAAATGCGCATGTTCTTGGAAATAAAACCGATGGAAGTCAGTGGAAAGTCGGAATTCAGGATCCGAATGATACAGAAGGATATCTGGGCGGCGTAAACGTTACCGACAAAGCCATTATCACTTCCGGTGGATACGAGCGGTATTTTGTGGATGAAGATACCGGTGTGAAATACCATCACATCATTGATCCGAAAACCGGTTATTCTGCAAATAACGGTCTGATTTCCGTAACCATTGTCAGTGCAGACAGCACTCTGGCAGACGGATTATCTACCTCCCTGTTTGTACTTGGTACACAGGATGCCATTACTTACTGCGAGGAGCACTGCGCAGAGGATGGATTTGACGCGATCATGGAGGATGAAGATGGCAAGCTGTACATCACAGATGGCATTTATGATGACTTTATCAACATGAACAACACAAAGGACATTCAGAAAATAGAGACAAAGTAAACACAGACCTAGGATAGACAGGATGATAAGACTATGAAAAAACAAAAGACATCTGCAAAAACGGTTGCGATGATGGCGATGATGATCGCGCTGGCTTTGGTGTTCAGTTATGTGGAAACCCTGATCCCAATCAATTTTGGCATTCCGGGGGTTAAGCTGGGCCTGGCCAATCTGGTGATCGTAGCGGTAATTTATCTGTTTGGCGGAAAAGAAGCGCTGCTTGTTTCCGTAGTGCGTATTTTCTTAAGCGGATTTATGTTTGGAAATCTGGCCTCCATCATGTACAGTCTGGCGGGAGGCCTGCTCAGTCTGGCAGTGATGTTGCTTTTGAAAAAAACAGACAAGCTGTCAATTCTGGCAGTCAGCGTCATGGGTGGTATCTGCCACAATATCGGACAGCTGATCGTAGCAATGCTGGTGGTGGAAAATCTGAAACTGATTTTTTATGTACCGATACTTCTGATCTCAGGCTTCGTGACGGGACTCCTGATCGGTGTGGTATGCAGAGTGATTTTACCGGCGGTAAAACGGGCATATGAATCCGGCAGATAGATATGTGTTTTTTGCTCAGAAATCTTGGTGGGAAAAATATGCATGTATAAGAGTCTGCGTTATGTATTTGCCAACACTTACCAAAGTTATTGAGAAAAAACAAGAGAAAATGCATAAAAATTATCAATAAAGCCAGTTATTGAGAAAATAAAGAAAAATGATTTGATTTGAAAAAAAAGTGATGCTATGATAACGTGCGTTAGAAAATGCTAATGTACGATATCATGGCATTTTTTATTTGATAGGAAATTATGAGAACGTGATAAATTTTCTGTCAGAGTGATTTTTGCCGGAAAAATCTGGTAAATCACAAGTGTTTCCAACAATCATGTGAAAGCAATGTTATAAAAAGTCAGGAGAGAGACTATGAAGAAAGATAAGCTTAAATTAAGTACTATGGCGCCGGCATTATCCGCATTGCTGGTGGTAGCCTGCGTTGGGGCCTCTGTGGCCACTTACACGCCGAAGGTTTATGCGGTACAGAAGCCGTCACCAAAGACAGAGGACACAGAGACTGCAGCAGAAGAGACAGCAGAGGAAACCACACTGGAAGGTCAGGTATTTGATCTGCCGGACGGTGTGTACGAAGGAACCGGAACCGGTTTTGCCGGCAAGATCACGGTTTCTGTAGAAATCAAAGATAAAAAGATCGTGGCGATCACAGTTCTGAATGTAGAAGCAGATGACGCAGCATTTTTCAACCGTGCAAAGGGCGTTATTGACCGAATCATTCAGTCCCAGAACCTGGACGTAGATGTAGTGTCCGGTGCGACCTACAGCTCCAGAGGTATCATCAGTGCGGTTAAAAATGCGCTGACCGGAGAAAAAGACAGTGGAAAAACAGCAGAGAATCCGGGACAGGGTCAGGGTTCTACTTCCGTGGCAGAAGTTGCGGATGCAGCAGCCTATAAAGATGGAACCTATTACGGAAACGCTACCGGTTTTGCAGGTCCGATCAAAGTAAAAGTTGTGATCAGCGGCGGCAAGATCGCATCCGTTGAGATCGTATCCACTTCTGACGGCAGCAGCTATATCGGAAAAGCATCTGCCATTACAGGTAAGATCGTATCTTCCCAGAGTACAAACGTGGATACCGTTTCCGGAGCAACTTACAGTTCCGTCGGTATCATCAATGCGGTTCGAAACGCACTGGCACAGGCGGCCGTAGACGGAAGCAGTGTACCTGCGTCTACTGACACGGTATCCGGGGATGAACAGCAGGATCAGTCTGCGCCGACACCGTCTGTAACCGGAAACTTCCCGTATCCGGATGGAACGTATTACGGAGTGGCAGAAGGCTATCTTGGAGATGTTAAAGTAGCCATTGTATTGAAAAATAAGACCATTCAGTCCGTAGAAATTCTGGAAAATGAAGATGATGCGGCATTCTTTAACCATGCCCGCGCGGTAGCTGGTACGATTGTGAAAAACCAGACGACAGGTGTGGATGTCGTTTCCGGAGCAACTTACAGCTCAAACGGTATCATCAATGCGGTCAAAGCCGCCCTGGAGTCTGCAAAAGCAGCAGCAAATCCGTCCAATGGAAATAATTCCAATGCAAACAACGGATCTGACAACAGCAATAACGGAAACCAGAATAATAACGGTAACAATTCCAATAATGGAAATACCAACAATGGTGGAAATAATAACGGAAATACAGATACACCGGATCAGAGCGGCCCGGTATACTATGCAGATGGTACATACACTGTGACCGTAAAATGTGAGCCGGATGAAGATGAGGATTTCGATGCTTATAATCTGACCGCTACGATCACTGTGAAAAATGACAGGATCACAGCTGTTACCGATGTAACCGGCGATGGAGATTCCGGAAACAATTCTTACATCAAAAAGGCAGTGAACGGAACATCCAGCGTTGCTGGTATGGCGAGCCGTATTGTCGGTATGGCCGTTGTAGATATGACACAGGAGAGCGCAGGAAGCCAGGTGGAAAGCAGTATTGCCGCACTGGATACTGTTTCCCGTGCAACCTGCTCCTCAAATTCCATCAAAGAAGCATGCAAAGAAGCTCTGAAACAGGCCAGAGAAAAATTTCTTGAGGAAAACAAGGCAAAAGAAGGCCTGAATGACGTAAAAATGCCGGAAGGAACCGATGAGACAGACAATACTCAGACAGAGCCAGCAGACACAGAAGAACCGGATCAGACAGTAGAGAAAGAAGCGGAGCAGGAAACTCCAGAACTGTCTGAAAATGCAGAATAAAAAAGAAGGATAGAAACAGCGAAGAATGAAAAAATTTATCATACGAATCATTAACGTATGTGTCATTGTGGCTGCCCTGTTTGGCTATAACAGGGTAACTCTGGCACATGAGCAGGCGGATGCTGAGGCAAAAGCCGAGGCAGACCGTCAGAATGCGGAAATTGCGGCACAGTCCGGGGAAAGCGGCGGTTCCTACAAAGACGGAACCTATCAGGGAACAGCCACCGGATTTGGCGGCGATATTACCGTGGAAGTAACCATTGCGGATGGCAAAATTACAGATGTGGAGATCCTGTCTGCAGAAAAAGAAGACAGTGCTTATCTGACTATGGCAAAAGATATTATTCCGGAGATTCTGGATGCGCAGAGCGCGGATGTGGATACCATCAGCGGCGCTACCTTCAGTTCTACCGGTATTAAAAATGCAACGGCGCAGGCCCTTGAGGAAGGCGGTGCCAACTAATGAAACAGCCAAATAAAAAGACCATGAAGAAAATTCATGTGTGGGTGCGGGCAGTGATACAGTTATTGTATTTTCTGTTTATTCCGTCTGCCTACACAGCAGCTTTTAACGGAGTTAAATATATTTTTACCCAGATGGGAACAAGAGCACATCTGGAAGTAACCTCTTTCGTGGCAGCGCTGATCGTGCTGTGTGTATACACGATTGTGTTTGGCAGATTCTTCTGTGGATTTGCCTGTGCCTTCGGAAGTTTGGGTGATGCAGTGCGGGCACTTTATGTGTTTATCTGCAAAAAACTGAAAAAGAAACCGATCACTATGAAGGCGGCAGTTGTAAAAAAACTGCAGGTAGTGAAATATTTCGTGCTGGCGGTCATCGCAGTGGCATGTTATACAGGTGTATACAGCAAGGCGAAAGGGTTCAGTCCGTGGGATGTATTTTCCATGCTGCATGCCCGGAATTTCAAATTGGGCGGCTATACCCTCGGTGTGGTACTTCTGGTGCTGATCGTTGTGGGTATGTGTTTCCAGGAACGGTTTTTCTGCCGTGTGCTGTGCCCGATGGGAGCAGTATTTTCCATTCTGCCGGTATTGCCGTTTTCTACCCTGCGCAGAGACCGCTCAGAGTGTATCAAAGGCTGCCGGGCCTGCACGATGAAATGCCCGTCAGATATTGAGCTGGCGCCGGATACGGCACCGGAGCTTTCCGGGGATTGTTTCCAGTGTCAGAAGTGTATTGATACCTGTCCGAAGGGGAATATACATATGGGTATCCGGGCACTGAAAGGCAATGAGATCTGGTATACGGTGCTGAGAGCCGTTATTTTACTGGTGCTTTTCAAAGTTATTGGACTATAATTTAATATTTAAAAGAAAAATCAGAGAAGGTTTCCTCACTCACTAGTCGTTCACTTCCCTCGTTTTGCTTCGGTTTTATCGCGCTCACTTCCAACTCCGATAAAAGCTGGTCGTTTCCCGTTCGCGCAAAACTCGCAAAACTCAGTCGTTCGCTGAATCGTTCGTGGAGGAAACCTTCTCTGATTTTTTTATTTACGTTATGAAATTTGTGCCTGTAATGCACTGTGTAGAATGCTATCTACTCAAAAGTTAAATGGAAAAACCGTAGAAATTTATCTCGCGGAGCGATTAAGCGAACGACTGAGCTTCACAAGGTTTTGCGCGAGTGGGAGACGACCAGCTTTTATTAGAGTCGGGAACGAGCGCGATGAAACCGCCGTGAAGTGAGGGGAGTGAACGTCTAGCGAGCGAGATAAATTTCTACGGTTTTTCCTTCATTTACGAATCGATAGTCAATATTTTAAATAAAAACAAAAAATGAGAAAGAAATTCAATAACAAAAAACTTGAAAAAAAGTTGTTGACAAATCCATTGATGTAATGATAAAGTAACGGTCGTTAGGAAACACTAATGAAACAAAAACCAAATATTGTAATTCGCGAATCAGAGAAACCTCTGTTCGTGGACTTGGTAGAGACTTCTCCCGCATGCGACACAGGACGCATAGATGGGCGGAGTCTATTTTTTTTACCCAAAAAAGGAGGATAACATGAAGAAGAGAAGAGAGTTTCTGACAAAAGCATTAGCTGGAGCCATGGTAGTGGCAATGACAGCCGGAACAATGCCAGTGAGCGCTCTGGCAGCAACTGGAAGTAAAGTGGTCAAAGACGGAACCTATACGAAAGAGGCTTCTGTGGATGCAAATGATCCGGTAGTTGCTGAGAATGACGAGGCAGGCGATTGGGCCAGCTATCAGATCAGCGTTGGATTTACTGTCAAAGATGGAAAATTTGAATCTATCACGGTAACTCCGGGAGCTGGATATGATGAGGGAAATAAGTCATATCTGAACAAAGCAGCAGACAGCAGCAAAAAGAACAGCATCACTGCAAAATTACTTGGAAAAGAAGCGTCCGCTGATACCGTAGCAGCGATTGATACTACATCAGGAGCAACCGTAACTTCTACAGCCATCAAAAATGCCATCGCGGTAGCCATCAGTGAGGCTCCGGAAGCAGAGCAGGAAGCGCAGGTCAAATATGTGACTATGAACGTACCGTACACTGATTTTTACGCAGCTTACAATCTGACAGACAAAGCAGTTTGGCAGGTAGAGAACGGTTTGGATGCGGTTTCCACAGCGACAACAAATAAATTTAAAGGCACAACAGGCCTGGCAAAAGGAACTTACAACAACGGCAAATACATCATGGGTGTGACCATGGCAGTTGCAGTTCCGGAAGAAACTTATGAAGCACTGAAAGCAAAAAATCTGACTGCAAATGACAATTATTACATGACAGATCTGGACAGCGCTCCGGCAGCATTCAGTACAATGACCGTTAATGCAGATGGAACATACAGCTTCAGCAAACTTCAGGAGGCATCCGTTTCCGGCAAATATATCACAGTTGGAGAACTTGATCTGAATGCAGGTTACGGTGATTATCAGGTTACTCTGGACGGACTTGGAACAGACGGCACTTTAAAAACAGGTGAGAACGAGACAACACCATATACCCTTTACGGAGCAATCCTGAATACCACAGAGGGAAAAACTTACGGAATGACTTGCCTCGAAAACCTCTGGCTTGGAACAAAGAGACCGAATGTAGAGATCGCTTGGTCCATCAAAGAAGGACAGGGACTGAAACGTGGACATGGCGCAGGCGATGAGTTTTATCAGTTTGATATGAATGGTGCGACATTAAAGAGCATCACACTGATCACAGACCTTGGAACCATCGAAGTACCTTGCGGAGAGAACGGTCTGGAGCTGACAAAATACTATGCAGGTGATCTGAGCGGATTACAGTATTCTATCGAGAATGACTCCACAGAGCTGAGCATCAGCGGTATCCCGTCTGATCTGGAAAATGTAAAAATTTCCGTATCCGGCGGTCTTGCAACAGATGCAGAGATCAAAGATGGAAAAGTGACACTGAGCAAAGCACCGGAAGCAGGAACAAGCTACACATTGACCATCAGCAGTTCCAATTATCCGGAAATTACAAGAACAATGTCCACACCGATCACAGAAGCTCAGAAAACAGAACTTCAGAAATGGGCGGACAAAGCGCAGCAGGTAGATGGTTATGCAGAAAATGCAGACCTGAAAGAGCATGTTGGCGAAGCACAGGAAATGATCGCAAATGAAAAGGCAACTTCCGCAGAGGCCGCTGAACTGATCGAGGAACTGAAAGAAAAAGTAAAACCGTTTTACAAAACAATTTCTGCAGAGGCAGCCATCGAGGGTTCCGCATTATCCGTTGATCTGAAAGACGTAAAACTTTCTGATCTGGAGAATCCAACCTACACGGTATTTTTCCGTCAGGGACGTGGATTTACCACACTTGCAACCGGTGATCTGGAAGCAGCAAAAGTAGCGATCGGAGCTGCTACAACAGCAGGAACAGAGTACACAGTAACCATCAGCAGCGATAATTATCAGGATTGCAGCATAAAAGCGACAGCAACAGAAGGCGATATGTATGTAACCATGAACGTACCGTACACTGATTTTTATGCAGCATATGATCTGACAGACAAAGCAGTTTGGCAGGTAGCCGATGGTCTGGATGCGGTTTCCACAGCCACCACAAATAAGTTTAAAGGCACAACAGGCCTGGCAAAAGGAACTTACAATGACGGAACTTATATCCTTGGTGTTACGATTCCTGTTTCCGTAAGTGCAGAAGATTATGCAAAACTGAATACAGAGCTTGCAAATACACAGAATTATTACTTTACCGCTTATCAGGGCGCGCTGGACGGCGTAAGCGAGCTTACCGTAAATGAGAATGGTTCTTACAGCTTTGGTAAGATGCAGGCTGCAACTGTTTCAAACAAATATCTTTCCGCAGGAGACCTGGACCTGAATGGTGGATATGGTGATTATCAGATTTCACTGAACGGTGTCAGCACAACAAACGGCCTGAAAGTCGGAGAGAATGAGACAGTTCCTTACACAATCTACGGAGCAATCCTGAATACCACAGAGGGAAAAACATATGGTATGACTTCTCTGGAAAATATCTGGGTTGGAACAAGAACGGAAAATGTGGAGATCGCGTGGTCCATCAAAGAAGGTCAGGACCTGAAACGTGCCCATGGAAAAGGAGATGTTTATTATCAGTTCAGCGATATGAACGGTAAGACATTAAAGAGTGTAACACTCCTGACAAACCTTGGAGCCATTGAAGTTCCGTGTGGTGAGAATGGATTAGAATTAACAAAATACTATGAAGGTGATCTGAGCGGCCTGAAATATGCGATTGACAATGATTCCACAGAGCTGAGCATCAGCGGTGTTCCGTCTGATCTGGAAAATGTAAAAATTTCCGTATCCGGCGGTCTTGCAAAAAATGCAGAGATCAAAGATGGAAAAGTAACACTGAGCAAAGCACCGGAAGCAGGAACTATTTACACACTGACCATCAGCAGCTCCAACTACCCGGATATCACAAGAACAATGTCCACACCGATCGTAAAAGAGCAGGTGACAGAGCTTCAAAAATGGGTGGACAAAGCCAAAGCAACAAACGGTTATGAGAGCAATGCGGATCTGAAAGAGCATGTAGCAGAAGCAGAAGAGATGATCGCAAATAAAAATGCAGCATCTGCAGACGCAGCAGAACTGATCGGTGAGCTGAAAGAAAAAGTAAAAGCTACATACAGCAAGTTAGAGGCTGGTGCTACATTAAAGGGAAATGTTCTTGGAATTACATTAGCTAATACAGAGTTTGAAAAACTTGAGAATCCGACCTATACATTATCTGTTCGTCAGGGAAGAGGCTTTGTAACGGTAGCAGAAGGCAAGTTAGATGCATTGAGTGTGACACTGGAAAAAGAACTGACCGTGGGAACCGAGTATACACTGACCATTGTAAGTGACAATTATCAGGATGCACAGGTTAAAGTTACAGCAGAAGATGCTGAGCCGACTCCGGAACCAACTCCGGTACATGCTGACGGACTTGCAAATGAGCCGGATGAAAATGGTGACTATTACTACTATGTAAATGGTGAAGTTGCAACGGATGTAACAGGTGTGATCAACAACGCAACAGACTGGTACTATGTAAAGAATGGAAAAGTTGATTTCTCCTACAACGGAATCAGAAATAACCAGAACGGCTGGTGGAAGATCACAAACGGAAAAGTAGATTTCAATTACACCGGAGTAACCAATAACGAAAACGGCTGGTGGTATGTAAGAGACGGAAAGGTAGACTTCACTTACAACGGAATCAGAAATAACCAGAACGGCTGGTGGAAGATCACAAACGGAAAGGTTGATTTCAACTACACCGGAGTAACCAATAACGAAAACGGCTGGTGGTATGTAAGAAACGGAAAAGTAGATTTCAACTATACCGGAATCAAAAATACCAAAGACAGCTGGTGGAGAATTGAAAACGGAAAAGTAAACTTCAACTACACCGGAGTGACAAATAATGAAAACGGCTGGTGGTATGTAAAAGACGGAAAAGTAGATTTCAATTACAACGGACTTGCCACAAATCAGAATGGTACATGGAAAATTGAAAACGGAAAAGTAAACTTCAATTACAATGGAACCGTAAAAGTGAACGGAAAAACTTATAAGATCCGAGGCGGAAAAGTCGTAAAATAATCCAAAAATAAGGGATAAATAACAGGTAAATTTATGCCGGTGACAGCATGAAAAATGTCTGGAATTATGGCTGAAATTTATCAAAAATAAAGGAAGGTAAATCTTGAAATACAGATTTGCCTTCTTTTTGCAGTTGAGAGAAAAAATAATCAATAAGATCAATAGATGAAAAAAGATATTCAATAATATTGAGAAAGTATATCAATAACAGTGAATGTGAAAAAAGTGTGTTGACGTTAACCAACACTAATGCTATCATAACCGCCGTTAGATAGTGCTAATAAAGTTTGTTGCATACTAAAGTAAGTTAGAAGTAAGCGATAAAAGTTTATTAACACAATCTGATGAAGATATTTTTGATTTTATTAAAATGAAAAATATAAGGAGGATTTTATGAGAAGAAAGAAACTTTCAATGAAAGTAGCAGCAGCAGTTCTCGCAGCAGCTACATTTATGAGTACCTGCCCGACAGCTGCATTCGCAGTAACAAAGAGTCAGGTAGCAGCAGATGGAACTTATACAGCTACAAGCCATGTATCCAGAACTGCAGATGATGCAGAGGATGACTGGAGCGAATATGATGTAGATGTAGCAGTATCTGTAAAAGATGGAAAATTTTCTGATATTACAGTAACAGGAAAGAACGGATATAAGGAAAGTGAAAACGGCAGCTATTTCAATAAAGCATACAATAAGTCTAAAGGAATCCAGACATTACTGGTAGGACAGGCTGCAACAGAAGATACTATCAATGGATGGTCAACTGTTTCTGGAGCAACTCGTACATCCACAGCTGTCAAAGAAGCTGCTTTGAAAGCAATCAATTCTGCTTCTGAAGCAAAAACAGAGCCGGAATACAAATATGTATACGCAGCAGTTCCATACAATGAGTACTGGTCTGCAGAAGATGTATTAAACGGATCTTCTACAGCAGCAAGTACAGAACTGGATACAAACAACGAGGCAGACAGAGGTGCATTTGATGCAGTATCCCGTGCAACAACAAACCATGGTTTATACCGTGGAAGCTTCCAGCAGGATGTCACTGTTTACCTGAAAGATGGTCCATCCTTCAAATTGTCCCATTTTGACGGCGGAGACGCAACAAAGATGGTAACTGCAGATGGAAAGACTGTTACATACTCCAAAAAACAGTTTACAATCGATGGAAAAACATATGATCTGGATCACTACACCATCAGCGGTATCAAATATGTACCGGTAAAAGTTGCTGCAGCTGATTATGATGATTTCAAAACAAAATATCAGGTAGTAGAGAATGGCGGTACACTGGAAGGTGGTTCTTCCAACGAAGGAAATGTAAAGAACTACAGCGTAAAAGCAAACGTGACAGAGAATACAAACGGCCTGAAAACAGCAACAAAGAATGCGGACGGAACATATAGCTTTGGCACTCGTCAGACAGGCACAGAGTCCGGTATCGAAGGACAGGAATTAAAAACAATTAGCCAGACTGCACTGGACAGCGTAGCTGTTGTAGATTCCAGCAAATTTGGTGACTGCATCCGTGTAGATATCACAAAAGATTACGGTGATCTTGGTGCTAATATGCAGGCTGTAGAGTGGAAATACTACGGAAACAGCACAGACACAACTGGCACACCGATTGCTACATTCGGAACAAAATTTGCAGCAGATAACTGGATGCACAGCAAACTGGGAATCCAGCTTGGACTGACAGAGTCCCAGCGTTATCAGCTTCCGGAAGGATATGACGGAACAGGTACATGGACCGTTACGATCTATGCACTCGGTTACAAAGACACCACACTGACAGTTAAAGTGGATGCTGATGATATTCACAGCGCACATCTGGTAAGTGATTATTCCAAGCTTGAGGCTGCAATCAAAGAGGCTAAGACTCTGGTAGAGACTGATTATACAGCAGACACATGGAAAAACTTCCAGACAGAACTTGGTGAGGCAGAAGCAACGCTTGCAGCAGCAAAAGGCGAGAGCAAAGATACAACAACTCAGGAATCTGTAGATGAGGATCTTGAGCATCTGCAGCTTGCACAGTCAAATCTGAAAGTAAATTATGTATTTGCTTATGCAGCAATTCCGTATGATGAGTACTGGGCAGCTGAGAATGTATTAAATGGTTCTTCTGATGTTGCAAACGATGAAAAAGACGTTAACAACGAGTACGACAGAGGCGCATTTGATGCAGTATCCCGTGCAACAACAAACCATGGTTTATATCGTGGAAGCTTCCAGCAGGATGTAACAGTTTACCTGAAAGACGGCCCATCCTTCCAGTTATCTCACTTCAATGAGGGTAACGCAAAAGAGATGGTAACGACAGATGGCAAGAAAGTTGCTTACGAGAACAAACAGTTTACCATTGATGGAAAGACCTATGCGCTGGATCATTACACAATCGCTGGTATCAAATATGTACCGGTAGCAGTAAAACCATCTGAGTATGACGCATTCAAGAAAGCATATACTGTAGTTGAAAATGGCGGTACACTGGAAGGCGGTTCTTCCAATGAGGGCAACGTTAAGAACTACAGCGTAACAGCAGCTGTTACAGAAAATACAAACGGACTGAAAGTTGTTACAAAAAATGCTGACGGAACATTCAGCTTTGGCGCACGTCAGACTGGTGCAGATTCCGGTATTGCTAACCAGGAATTAAAGAAAATCAGCCAGGCCGCACTGGACAGCGTAGAAGTAGTAGACTCCAGTAAATTCGGTGACTGCATCCGTGTAGATATCACAAAAGATTACGGTGATCTTGGTGCCAATATGCAGGCTGTAGAGTGGAAATACTATGGCAGTGCAAAAGATACAACAGGCGCACCGCTTGCTACTTACGGAACAAAATTTGCAGCAGATAACTGGATGCACAGCAAGATGGGTATTCAGCTTGGACTGACAGAGTCTGATCGTTTTGCACTTCCGACAGGAACGGACGGAACTGGTTTATGGACAGTTACCATCTATGCACTTGGTTATGAAGATACAACTCTGACGGTTAATGTAACAGCAGATGATATCCATAATGCACATCTGGTAAGCGATTACTCCAAACTGGAAGCAGCAGTAGCTGAGGCTAAGAAACTAGTTGAGGAAGATTACACAGCAGATACATGGGCAAACTTCCAGACAGAGCTTGGTGAGGCAGAGGCTACACTTGCAGCAGCAAAAGGAGAGTCCAAAGATACAACCACACAGGAAGCAGTAGATGAGGATCTTGAGCATCTGCAGCTTGCAATGTCTGCATTACAGAAAGTAAACAAATTCACAGGTCTTGCAAATGAGGCGGATGAGAATGGTGATTATTACTACTATGTAGACGGTGAAGTTGCTACAGACGTAACAGGTGTGATCAACAATGCAACTGACTGGTACTATGTAAAGAACGGTAAAGTAGACTTCTCTTACAACGGAATCAAAAATAACAAAACTGGCTGGTGGAAGATTACAAACGGTAAAGTAGACTTTGGCTATACCGGAGTAACAAACAACGAATACGGCTGGTGGTATGTAAAGAATGGTCAGGTAGACTTCTCTTACAACGGAATCAAGAACAACCAGAACGGCTGGTGGAAGATTACAAACGGTAAAGTAGATTTCAGCTATACCGGAGTAACAAACAATGAGAACGGCTGGTGGTATGTAAAAGATGGTAAAGTAGACTTCTCTTACAACGGAATCAAAAACAACCAGAACGGTTGGTGGAAGATCACAAACGGTAAAGTAGATTTCAACTATACTGGCGTTGCAAACAATGAGAACGGCTGGTGGAGAGTTGAAAACGGAAAAGTAAACTTCAACTTCAACGGCATTGCAAACAACCAGAATGGCTGGTGGTACATCAAAGGCGGTAAAGTAGACTTCTCTTACAACGGAACTGTTAAATTAAACGGCAAATCCTACAAAGTTGTAAATGGTAAAGTAAGAGTATAATCCATACAGGAAACGTCTTTACCTTCAAAGTAAATGAATGAAAAATCCGGTTTCGGGAATTTCCCGGAGCCGGATTTTTTTTACATATTTATCTGTGATTTTATTGACAGCTTATAGAAAACTTGATAATGTAACGGTGTTATATAACACTGTTATAAAAAGAAAAAATGATAGATCACAAGAAAGGAGATGTGAGATTTGGAAGAGAGTGTAACAAAGCAGAAGATTCTGGAAGCGGCAAAGCAGGAGTTTTTGGAAAAAGGATTTCAGGGTGCTTCTCTTAGAAAGATTGTAAAGACGGCGGGTGTGACGACCGGTGCTTTTTACGGTTATTATTCTAATAAGGAAGCATTGTTTGCGGCACTGGTAGAAGAACATGCAGCAGCAGTTATGGGCTGTTTTATGCAGGCGCAGGACAATTTTGAACAGCTCCCTGGTGAAGAGCAGAGCGAACAGCTCTCAGATGTGGCCGGTTCCTGCATGGAATGGTGTGTGGACTATATGTATGACCATTACGATGCGTTTAAGCTGATCCTTTGCTGTTCGGAAGGAACGCCTTACGCACATTTTATTCACAACATGGTAGAGGTGGAAGTGGAATCTACCTATAAATTCATGGATCAGATGCGACGTATCGGCAAAGAGATCAACGAGATCGATCCGGAGATGTGTCATATGATCGCCAGCGGAATGTTCGGCAGTATGTTTGAGCTGATCGTGCACGACATGCCACGGGAGAAAGTACATGAGTACGTGCGTCAGCTGCGGGAATTTTATACCGCCGGCTGGATGAAAATATTTGGATTTACAGATTAATAAATTACAGGAACAGTGAGAATAAATTTGTAAATCCATATTTTTTATATACTAGTTAGTTGACTCTAATGAAAAAATATCTATCAATAAGAGAAAATAATAGGATATGAAAAATTACAATTATTATGAGAATACGAAATAAAAGTAGGGAGGGATTGCATTGAATAAAGAAAAGAAACCATCAAATCTACAGCGCCTGATGGGTTACGCAGGTTCTTATCGATACCTGACATATATATCCTGGGTGCTGTCTGCGGTCAGTGCGATTTTAGCACTGTTTCCGTTTATTTTTATCTGGCGCATCAGTTGCCGGACAAAGTCATGTATTCCAGCGAAAATGAGATGGTGGTAACTGACGCATTGTAGCGTATGGATGAAATTTTATCCGGCGAGGAACAGACCGGATTGTTGTGTTGAAGGACGGTTATGTGGCACAGAACGGAAGTCCGACAGAACTGGCGAACGAGGATGGCATTTATCATGATATGGTTCAGGCGCAGCTGCAGTCTGAAAACTGGAAGATTTAAAAAGTGAATAATTTGAAAAAATCGCTCCATACTAACAGCAAAACAACTGAGAAGGAGGAAATTTACATGTGTTGTAAATGGATGAAAAAGTGTTGCTGTTTAGTAGTGGTCGCCATGATTGCGGGAGCGGTTTTTTATTTTTTATGCGGGTTAAAAGGAGCGGATATGTATGAAACAGGGAGCCTCGGGAAAAAGATGCAGGACAAAAAGAAAAAAGTAAAACAGGCGTGCGGATGTATGAAAGAGCAGGGTGAGGATATCGCGAAGGAACTGAAATTTGCGGCAGAATATTCTGCGGACGAAATGAAGGACAGCTGGAAGCATACGGGAGAGGCGGTGCGCCACGCTGCTAATGAAATCAAAGAAGATGTGTCTGAGATGAAGGAATCCGCGCAGGCGGTTTTTGAAGACGAAGAGAACGCATAATAACAGAAATGTGATATCCACAGTGCAGAAGGTAGATTAAAAATAGAAGGATACTGCATGTGGATAGAAAGGAATCATATGAGTGCTTCGGGACAGACATTATATCTGAAGGTGGAACAAAATTGTATTGTGTATGAGCGCAGTGTAAAACTGCAGGATATCGCATCAGTGGAGTGCACCGATGTGGGTATCCGCCGCCAGGTGCTGCAGGAGCAGATTTATCATTTTCATGGAAATGAAAAGAGCAGCTTCGTGCAGGTTTTTTCTATTTTATATATTATCCAGAAAATTCATGAAAAATATCCAACTCTGGAAATTGAAAACATTGGAGAGCCGGATTTTGTCATCCGTTACGTGCCGGATCCGGAAAAGAAAGCGGTGCAGTATTTCAAAACGGCGATCGTGTGTGTGATCCTGTTTTTCGGATCAGCGTTTACGATCATGACGTTTATCGAGGACGTGTCGGTTTCAAAGGTATTTGCCGCATTGTATACAAGGGTGACCGGGCAGACGTACACAGGCGTTGGCGCGCTGGAAATCTGCTTTTGTATTGGACTGGCGATTGGAATTATGGTCTTTTATAACCATGTCGGACACAAGAAGATCACGGATGATCCGACGCCGATTCAGGTGGCCATGCGCAAGTATGAACAGGATGTGGACACGACATATATTGAAACCAGCAGCCGCAAAGGGAAAAACTATGATGTGTAATAACAGGAAGAAGGAAATTACAAGATGTGGGGTTATCAAATTATATTAGGAATACTTGGTCTGCTATTTGGCATTGGCGTGGCTGCGGGTGTCTTTGCACTGGTGGCAAGTCTTGGCATGGTGCCGCGTATAGCGGGAAAAACAAGTGTAGCCGCATATGTGCCGGCACTGGAAAACGCACTGATCTTTGGCGGAATCTTTGGCTGCATTCTGGCAATTTTTCCACAGCTTCCGTTTCAGGTCGGTTTGTGGTTTCTTGTGGTTTATGGATTGGCATCCGGGGTATTTTTAGGCTGCCTGTCGGTGGCACTGGCAGAGGTGCTGAATGTGTTTCCGGTGCTGTTTCGCAGAACTAATTTGAAAACTGGACTTGGATTTTTGATCACAGCATTTGCGGCGGGAAAAACAGTGGGCGGTCTGGTCTATTTTTTCTGGATCGCGTAATAAAATTAAAATCCGAAGGGTGGTAAATATTTTGAGTGATAATAAGAAAAAAACAAAATCAGATTACAAAAATACACCGAGGGAAGAGCTGATTCGGGAGATTTCAAAAGCAGAAGATGCCAAAACCGAAGAAGAAAAAGAAGCGCGGAAAAATGCATACGATGCCTATGTCAGTCAGGTCACACCAACTTACAGTTTGCCTCTGAACATGTTGAAAGCTTTTCTGGTGGGAGGCATTATCTGCTGCATCGGGCAGGGAATCACGAATTTTTGCCTGAGTCGTGGCATGGATACGCTGACTGCAGGAAAGTGGACGAGTCTGATTCTGGTATTGATCAGTGTAATCCTTACAGGTTTAAACGTCTATCCAACCATTGCAAAATTCGGCGGCGCAGGTGCGCTGGTTCCAATCACAGGTTTTGCGAATGGTGTGGCAGCCCCAGCCATCGAATTTAAAAAAGAAGGACAGGTATTTGGTATCGGAAGCCAGATTTTTTCCATTGGCGGACCGGTTATTTTGTATGGTATTTTCACAAGCTGGCTGTTGGGACTGGTGTACTGGATCTGGAAAATTCTACAGTAATATCCATATGAGTGCAAAAAGTGATTTTTCAAATAACAGATGAAAAATGAATGGCATATAGATGTGTTAAAAGACAATAAAATACATTTCCAATTTATACTGGATTTTCCCCTGAAAATATACTATCATGCTAAAGGATGTATATACTAGAAAATCAAAATTAACAATAGATGAGGTAAGCGAGGGGATAAGTTGAATAACGATTTTTTTGGAACAGAGAAAATTTCAAAAATATTATTAAAAATGGCGCCGCCGGTCATGCTGGCACAGCTGATCCAGGCGTTATATAACGTGGTGGACAGTTTTTTTGTCGGCCGATATTCGGAGAGTGGTCTGACGGCACTCTCTATTATTTACCCGATTCAGCTTCTGATGATCGCATTAGCGGTGGGAACCGGTGTCGGAATAAACACAGAAATGGCGTACAACCTTGGAATCGGAAGAAAAAGAAGATCTGACGAGACAGCAGGTATCGGCACACCGCTTGCATTGCTGATGTGGGTGATTTTTGCGGTAGTCTGCTTTTTCCTGATGCCGGCATATGCGCGGATGAATACGTCTTCCGAGGAAGTCATTACGATGGTAGTGCTTTACGGAAGAATCGTCTGTGTGGTCAGCATCGGACTGTTTTTAGAAAGCGTCTGGACGAAAGTACATCAGGCGGAAGGAAATATGCGGACACCGATGATCGCACAGATCATTGGTGCGATCGTAAATATTGTGTTAGATCCGTTTCTGATTTTCGGCCTGTGTGGTCTGCCGAAAATGGGAATCGGCGGAGCTGCTACAGCGACGGTTGTGGGACAGATCGCAGCAGCATTGATCGTTATGAAGGGCGGATTTCGTAAGATCCCGGCGCTTGTGGTATTTCCACACCAGATCAAGCGGATTTACAAGCTGGGAATCCCAAATATTCTGATGCAGGCGGCATACACGTTTTACATATTTGGCTTGAACCTGATCCTTGCGACTTTCTCAGATCAGGCGGTAACCGTACTTGGATTGTATTATAAATGGCAGGCATTTTTCTTTATCCCATTGGGTGCGATGCAGACCTGTATCGTGCCTGTGATAAGCTATAACTATGCGGCGGGCAAATACGAGCGATGCAAAAAGACACTGAGAGTGGCAATCGTGTTCGGAATCGCGTTGATGATGATCGGTGTTGTTTTATTTGAAACCATTCCGGGACCGATGCTGCATGTATTTTCACACGATCCGAAAGTAATCAGCATTGGAGAGGTGGCCTTCCGGTTTATTGGAATCAGTTTTATTCCACTGGTAAGTTCCCTGACGTTTCCGGTATTTTTCCAGGCGTTGGGACATGCGGTAAAAAGTTCGATTCTGACGATCATTCGAACCGTATTTTTGTTTATTCCGCTGGCTTATCTGTTTTCACGATTTGGACTGAATTATTTCTGGCTGACCTTTCCGGTGACGGATTCCATCACGACGCTGGCAGGATACCTTTTCTACCGCCAGTTTGTGAAAAAGACAATGCAAAAGACCGTTACAGAGTAAAAGGATACCCTTCTATACATTCTTATGGAAAAGAGATGAAGCAAATATATGGGCAAAAAAATAGGAATCATATCAGATACCCACAACAAACTTCGTCCAGAAGTGTTAGAAATATTAAAAACCTGTGATTGTATTTTACATGCGGGGGATGTGACAAAAGAAGAAATTCTGGATCAGATCCGTTTCCTTGGAAATCTGTACGTTGTGCGTGGCAATAACGACGGTGACTGGGCGAAAAACATTGCAAAAGTACTGAAATTTGAAATTGCTGGCATGCATTTTGTGATGGCGCATGAACGGCGGCATCTGATCGGACAGACAGAAGGCGCAGATGTGGCAGTATTTGGACATACACATAAGTACTTCGAAGAACAGTCGGAAAACATGCTCTGGCTGAATCCGGGAAGCTGTGGATATCCGCGGTTCGGCGGGGCTGTGACGATGGCTGTTATGCAGATTGAAGATGGCGAATATCACGTGGAGAAAATTGACTTTTCCGGGGTGAAGTGATACGATTTATAACAAATATAAGTAACAAAATTAAGTACCAGAAGTGCAGTTATTTTGTAGAAAGAAGGAACCTATTATGATAAATCCGGCAGCAGCTATGAAAGTAATGAAAGCAAAAAATCAGTTTGTAAGCAACCATCCGAAATTTGCGGCATTTTTCCGCAACGTATTAACCGGTGGTGTGCAGGAAGGCACGATCATTGAGATCACAGTAACCAGACCGGGAGAAGAACCGATGACAACCAATATGAAAGTACAGCAGTCAGATATTGAACTGTTCCAGAGCCTGAAAGATCTGAACGGCTGATCGGGAGAGTATGTGATGAGAATTCCGGAGATGTTAGATGAGCTGAAACAGAAAGCTCTCCATGACGAGAACTTACGGCAGGAATTACTGGCCACCAGAGAAGATCCGCAGCCACTGACTGCTTTTTGCAGAAAATGTCAGGAAAGCGGATATCCAATCTACGAGATGGAACTGGTTCTGGCAGGTGAGGAATTTTATGCCACGATGAAGCGGAGCACAAATGGTGGCGGCGAAAATTCACCGATGCTGGAAGGCGAAGATGATTTTTATGAATTATTTTTTGCAGGATTATAGAGTTGGTTATAAGGATGTAATAACATGTATTCAATGATTTTACTGGATGATGAAAAAATCGTATTGCAGGGCATTCAGAAGCTTTGTCAGAAAGAAGATTTTGGATTTACGATCAAAGGGGCCTATGTGGACCCCTTAAAAGCGTTGGATGCATTACCGGATCTGCGGCCGCATCTGATCATTACAGACGTGCGGATGCCACAGATGGACGGCCTGGAGTTTGCAAGACGCGCACGGGAAATACTGCCGGAAAGTGAAATTGTGATTCTGTCCGGATACCGGGATTTTTCCTATGCGCAGACAGCGATGCAGATCGGAGTCAGTGATTATCTGTTGAAACCCATCAAAAAGGCGGATTTTAGCGATATGCTGCATCGGGTGTATCAGCGTCTGGAAGCAAAAATCGGGCAGGCAGCCTATTATCAGGTGTTGGATGGATATGCCCGTGGTCTGGTAGGAGAGGAAGAAGTAAAACAGGCAGTATCCTCCGTACAGTCAGCGGGTGTGGCAGCACGGCCTGGAATGCTGGCAAAAGAAGGAGAACAGTCTCCGTCGAAAATTGTGCGGGATGCACTTTATTACATTCGCAGACATTATAACGAAAATATTTCACTGGCAGATGTGGCAGAGCATATCAATGTCAATAAAAGTTATCTGAGCGATGTGTTCAAACGGGAACAGAAAGTTACGATCACGCAGTATATGACGAATTTGCGAATGGAGAAGGCAAAGGAACTGCTGATTCATACGGATATGAAGATGTATGAGATATCTGTGGAAGTTGGGTATAATGACTACACGTATTTTTCGCAGATATTTAAACGGAATACCGGGGAGACACTTTCGGAATTTCGTAAACGCTATCTTGTTTAGGAACAAACTGAAAATAACTCCAACAAGGACATGAAAAATTTTCTGTGTCAACTGCGTCACTTATCTCCGACCGCTCCCGCGAACTCGCCCGCAAAACCGGCGTGCTCAAACACACTCCCACGGTCGGGCTAGCCGCAGCAGCCACAACGAAAATTTTGCAACTGTCCTTTTGTTGGAGTTATTTTCAGTTTTGTTCCATTTACACTGTGGCAACGTGTGCCACGTGCACATCTACAATTGTGATAAAAGCAACTTTACGCTACACACGCAGAAAAGTTATTGCATGATTTTAAAATGGAGTATGTGCAAATTTGGCATAGTATGTATAAAATGGTATATAGTATCAATGTGTAAAGAACTGTTAATTTCATAATGTAAATAGCAAAATCAGAGAAAATTTCCTCGGGAAGCGATTAAGTGAACGACCGAGTTTTGCGAGTTTTGCGCAAGTGGGAAACGACCAGCTTTTATAGGAGTTGAGAGCGAGCGCGATGAAACCGAAGCAAAACGAGGGGAGTGAACGTCTAGCAAGCGAGGAAATTTTCTCTGATTTTGTTTCATATATTAAATTTTATTCCGCACAAGAAACTTAGTCAGCGTGCTCCAAAACCGGCAATGTTAAGTCACACCATGTGCGGCCGTCTTTTATTTCATAAGAAAGCCCATATTCTGTTCCACACAGAATCTGAACCCTCCGGTGGATATTCTGCACACCATAGCTGTTCTGATCAAAATCCAGCAGTTCCTGTTTGGAAGCATCGAAATTCAGCAGTTCTTTCATACGTTCCAGCGAAATCCGATCCCCATCATTCCCAATACGGATATGCAGTTCCTCATCTGTCCGGAAAATCTCCAGATCAATAGAAAACGGATCATCCGGGGAAGTCATACCATGCTTGATGGCATTTTCCACCAGCGGCTGCAGTGTAAACCTTGGAATATACAATTCCGCAACCGTATCCGGAACGATCGTGGATATATTCAGACAATCCTGATAACGGAATTGCTGCAACACCAGATAACTGCGCACATATTCCATTTCCTGTGTCACCTGAATGTAGGAACTGTGGCTTTTCGTCAGACTCAGACGGAACATATCCGACAGCGCAGTTACCATTTCACTGATCTCATCCTCATCGTTTGCAATCGCCATCCAGTTAATGGAATCTAACGTATTATACAGAAAATGTGGGTTGATCTGACTTTGCAGCAGAGCCAGCTCCGCGTCTTTTTTTTCCAGATTTTTTACAAAATTTTCCCGGATCAGAGTATCCATACGATTCACCATCTGCTGATAGGAATCATAGATCTGCTTAATCTCAGAAGGTAGATTTTTAACTGCATTTTGGACCACATCAGAATCAGAGCGTGTATCTGACATGGCTTTTGTTGTAAATACATTGGCTGCAGTATCTGGATTTACCGGTTCTCTTCCCGGAAATGCCGTCGGTTTCATATCACTGCGGTAATCATCCATTGTGTGTGCCAGCCGCATGATCGGATCTGACAGGGAAGAAGCCGTCCGTAGAGACAGGAAAAATAAAATCGCGATCATGGCACAGCCAAGCAAAATCGCCTGCAGTACAAAAATAATCAGAGGTTCGCAAACTTCCCGAAACGGAGTAGCCGTGTACAGATACCATCCATTGTCCGTGACTGCCTTACAGTTAATGACAAAACGTGTTCCATGGGCGGTCATCAGCAGACCACTTTCCTGCGGGGTGAGTTTTTCCAGTAAATAAGAATAGTCGGAAGAAACGTCATTTTGCAAAATAGCGGTTCCATCCTCGTTTACGAGCCAGGTGTTTGTCGTGTGGCCGAAATCAAATTCACCAAGCAGATCCCGGATGTAATCATCATCCAGATACAGCATCAGGTAACCAAGAAGACTTTTGTAATCCGACATGCTGTAAACCGGGCGGGCCATCATAATGTGCTGTGGGGTACCGGGAGAATTGGATTCCGTTTCACGTACAGAAGCATCACTTTCCGTACCATCACTTTTTTGGGTGTCATCTTTTCTATTGGAAGAATTCACATCCTTTTCATCGAATGAATCCGCTGAAGCCTTTGAAGAATCAGCAGAATCTGTTGTATCACTGCTGTAATCAGGATCCACATACCACAGATACGGTTTGTTGCTGGCACGCAGCTGGGCCAGCCACCTGGAATGCTGGATCGTATCATAATCCGTGATGCGGGTAAACGCTTTTTCCGTGGAATACAATGTCTGATTATTTCCGGTCAGAATAACGCAGTTGATGTAATCGCGGTTTGCAATGAAACCGTTGATATGGTAGGAAACGCCAGCATTTTGTGGAAACTGCTCACCGGCGGTGCTGTTTGCCAGGATCTGCTGGATTTCACTGTTAAAAATCATGTCCTGGGAAAGTGTCTGTGTGTTGTCAATGATATTTGCAATGTCACTGCGGACTTTTTCTGTTGCGGCAGCCTGGGAATTGATGACGGTCTGCCGGTAACCGAGCGTAAGCATAAGTACGGAAACAGCACAGACCACAATGGTGACCGGGGCCGCGATCCGAAAAATGGACAGCAGAAGCTGATGACGGAAACTCTGCGGATCCGATTTTTGTGCTTTCCTTTTGTTCATAGTATCTTTTTTTAGATTCATAATAGATTGAGCCTCATATCTGGACTGCGCATAATTATGCTGGATGCAGCACAGTTTTTCTATCTTTTTCCTTATCATTCTAACAGAAATATGTAATAAGACAAAGAAAAATTAAGGATTTCTCAAACTCCCAAAAATAGTCAATAAAAAACGAAATTTTCTTCATATTTTTGATGGAGGTTTCCGATACAATAAAGGAGGTTTGAAGAGCACGGATGAGTTAGGTTTTTTCGTGCAGGTAAAGTATTTATATTGGGAGGAAAATTGAATAATGAAGAAAAAAGACAATCAAAATTCAGTGGTTGCATTTGGTGTGCATGGCTGGTTCCACATCATTTATATGATGCTGATGTTCTGGTTTTACGTTGGAATGATCAACGATGGAAGTAACAACATCGCAGGAAACATTGCAGAGCACATGCTTGGAAGTGCCAAGATGGTAGGAACGATTTCCACCTGTAACTCTATCGCAGGAATTATTGGTGTTGCACTGTTTATCGTGATCGGTATTTTAAACCGAAAGATCGGTTCCAGATATATGTCCGGTATCAACTGCATTATCGCAGGTATCACATATATCGGTGTACTGAACGCACCAAACCCGGTTGTTTATACAATTATGATGGCAATCACATGCGGAACCATCATGTCAGCTGGTTACCTTTGCGGCGGCGTCCTTGTTGCAAACTGGTTCCCGAAGAAAAAAGGAATCGTTATGGGTTATACAACTATGGGTCATAACCTTGCAACAGCAATTTATGTACCGCTGATCCTGTTCCTGGTTGGCAGATTTGGTGTAACCCGTGCATGTTATCCGATTTCCATCGGATGTATCATTCTTGGTATTGTTGGAATTTTATTTGTCCGTGATACACCGTTTGAGCGTGGTTATTACCCGGATCATGTATCCAAAGAAGTATATGATGAATTTTATGATACAGCAGACGATTCCGCTACCGGCGAAAAAGATGGTGGCTGGACTGTAAAAAAATTATTAAAATGTGATCAGGTATGGATCGTTGCACTGGTAACCGGTGTGTTCCAGATCTGCTCTGTAGGAACTATGTCACAGATGATCAACCGTACGACAAACGGATTTGGATTTTCTGTTACCGTAGCAGCAAGTATCATGTCCGCTTGCGCAATCATAGGTGTTGTCGGATCCTTCCTGATCGGTGTATTAGATCAGAAACTTGGTACAAAAAAAGCAATGATCGTATTCGGATGCTGGTATGCATGCGCATTACTGTGCAACTTTACAGACACAATGGTAGGATTCTGGGTTTCTATCGTTATGATCGGTATTGGAATCGGCGGAAGCGCAAACTTTACAACATCTCTTCCGGCTTCCGTATTCGGACGTCAGGGATTTGATAAAGTAAACTCTGTACTGTTCCCGATTCAGGGTATCATTACAGCACTGACATTCGCAATCAATGGTGCGGTTATGAACATGACAGGCGGAAATATCCGTTACGCATATGCAATTGATGCATGCCTGGCTCTTGTTAATGTAGTACTTATCATTTTCTTTGTAAAAGATCATAAGTACAACAGAGACTGGATCGCAGAGCAGGAAGCAAAAGGTGATACAGACGCGGATGTTGCGGTAAAAACAATTTAATATTTTAATAACGGACAAGATGAAAAACTCCAAGGCAGGCACGAATGATTTTCTATCTGCGCTGCGCCGCTTATCTCGACCGCTTCCGTGAACTCGGCTGCAAAACAGCAGCCTCAGACACACTCACGCGGTCGGGCTATGCTCGCTTCGATAACGAAAATCAATCTACCGCTCTGCCTTGGAGTTTTTTATCTTTGTCCTGTTGGCATAAAAAGATAACAGAAATAATATAGTATACATAAAAAAGAACTTGCAAATTAACAGAGTGGAAGGTCCTGTATAATAATGGAAGAGAATCAATATGTAAATAGCGAAAATGAAGACTTCTGTCAGGACAAGCGGTTGAGAGAGCGACTGATTTTCACAAGGTTTTGCGCGAGCGGGAACCGACCAGCTTTTATGAGAGGTGAGAGTGAGTGCGATGAAACCGCAGTGAAATGAAGGCAGCGAACGTCTAGCGGTTCTGTCAGAAGTCTTCATTTTCGTATTATTCAACCATCCTTCCCCACTTGACGAAAACACACGGAATATGTGACAATAGAGCGGAAACAAAAATCAGTGAAAAGAGCAAAATTATGAGAAAAAGAAAACGAATTGCATTGTTTTTTACAATCGTATTGGCCTGCGTACTTTTTTTAGGTGCCTGCAGCTACACGGCTGATTCTAGTCAGACCGAAACGCAGACGGATCAGACGTCAGATTCCAAAGTGAAACTGTCCGTCTGGGCTTTTTTTGATGAAAATACGCCGGGCACATATTATGTGGATCTGTGGGAAGAACTGGCAGAGGAACATGGCTATGACATCGAACTGAAGACATATTCCACGGAGCAGATCAAGGACAAATTAAAAATCGCACTGGTTTGTAATGAACTGCCGGATGTTTTTGCAGTCTGGGGCGGCAATTACCCGAATTTCCTGTTTGACGCAGATGCATGTATTCCAGTAGAGGGTTATTTAAAGAACGCGGATGTGCAGTTTGCGGATTCCTATGTGCTGCCCTATGAGGATGGACACAATTACATCATTCCGTGTCTGGTAGAGGCCTATGCGGTGACTTACTGCAATCAGGATCTGATGCAGGAGATGGGACTTACCATGCCGCAGACCTGGGAGGAGCTGGTTGCTATGGTGCAGCAGGTGAATGCCTATAATGAGGCACATGGCACGGATTATGCGGCCATCGAACTGGGAGACAAGGATAGCTGGTTAGGAGAACTTCTGTATACCATGCTGGTGAACCGGATCGATCCTTATGCGCAGGAAAAACTGGCAGCCGGAGAGATTGATTTTACGGATCCTGTGTTTGCGGAGGCTGCGGATAAACTGGTTCAGTTAAAAGATATGAATGCATTTCCGGAGAAATTTCTGGAAATCGGAGAAGTGGAAGCTGTGCAGGATTTTGCAAATGGAAGAGCTGTACTGTTTCCGCATCAGTCCACGATCATTTACCACCTGTTGGATGAGATGGGGGAGGATGCTGTCAGTATGGAACAGTTTCCGAGCTGCAATCCTCAGTATGATTCAGATTATGCAAAATATATGGTGGACATCAATCATACATTGACACCGGGGCTTTGCATCAGTTCCCATACGAAACATCCGGATGAGGCGGCACAGCTGTGTCTGGAATTTGCCTCAAAGGTAAATGAGCGAAATGTAACGCAGTATGATTATGTGGATATTGTAAAAAACAGTGGTTTGAAGGCACCGGAGAGCAGCCCGCTTGCTGTGCAGCAGTTTCATGTGATGCTGGATCAGGCGGAACATTATATGCCACTATGGTACGCAGTACTGGACAAAGAGGACGGTGACAACTGGCGGAATCTGACCAGAAAATTGCTGGGCGGAGCTGTAAATCAGGAAGAGTTTGTGCAGGACGCACAGTTGTATCTGCATTGGAAATAAATACGGAAATTCTCCGATTTTGTACACAAAAATTAACATAAACTTAAAGATTTTTTCTTTGAATGTGTGCTATGATAGGTTGCGGGCATGAAAGCCCATTTGATGCATATAGATAAAAGGAGATACTAAGGGACATTGAGAATGGATAAAATCAAGGAGATTATTAACAGGATTTTTCAAAATGAGAAGGAAAAATGCCTGATGGGCGCAGCTGTGCTGGTGCTGATCGGGCTTTGTATTTTTATATTGGCAATCAGCCCACTGGTAGGCGGCAGTCCGATCATTACGTTAAACGGTGATGAGGATATGAAAGTGGAGTGTGGCAGCGAATTTACGGATCCGGGTGCAAAGGCTTCTGTCAAAGACGAAGACATCAGTGATCTGGTCGTGGCTACCAGCAACGTGGACACGTCCAAACTTGGTACGTATCATGTAGAATACAAGTTGAAATATAAGAAGAGAAAAGTATCCAAACAGCGAAATGTGGAAGTGGTTGATAATACCGGACCAGTGATCACATTGAACGGTGATGCAAAAGTTGTGGTGAATAGCTTTGATGAATATAAGGAGGCCGGAGCGACAGCAATTGATGCCTGTGATGGTGATGTGTCCAAAGAAATCGAGACCACGAAAGAACAGGTCAGTGATTATATGATGAAGATTCATTATGAAGCTACAGACAGTCATGGAAATACAGGAGAAGCAGAGCGGGAAGTTGTGCTGCCGGATGTTACAGCACCGGTGATCACGTTAAGTGGGGATGCCGAGGTGACCATTAAAGAACAGGAGAAATTTGATGATCCGGGTGTCACAGCTGTGGATGACAGGGACGGTGATATCACAGCTGATGTGGTAAAGTCAGGATATGTGGATGTTTACCGGTCAGGGACATATACTGTGACATATACGGCAACGGATTCCAGTGGAAATACATCTGAGGTGACCAGAAAAGTTACGGTTGAAAAGACAGATGTTGTTCAGGAAGATGCAATTTATCTGACATTTGATGATGGACCGAGTTCGGATGTGACGGTTCGGGTATTGGATACACTGAAAGCTAATGGCATTAAGGCAACATTTTTTATTTGCGATTACGATGAAGAAAAACTGCCGATCATCAAACGAATGATCGATGAAGGACATACTATAGGTATCCATGGTTACTCCCATGATTACAGTCAGATTTATACATCCGCAGACACATTTATGGATAATATCAATACATTAAAGAATAAACTGAAGGAAGATACCGGATACGATGCATTTGTCATCCGCTTTCCGGGTGGAAGTTCCAATACTGTCAGCAAGAAGTACTGTGTGGGAATTATGTCTCAGTTGGTACAGCGAGTAACGGATGCCGGACTAACGTATATGGACTGGAATGTATCTTCCGGAGATGCAGAGGGCAATAACCGTCCGGTAAATCTGATCATTGGAAATGTAACCGGAGGATTCAAGCACGGACGCAATAATGTGGTACTGATGCATGACACTTCAGCAAAACAGACATCCGCGGATGCATTGCAGAGTATTATCACGTATGGAAAAAATAATGGGTATTCTTTCTATCCGATTTCAAAAGATACCATACCGGTTCATCATGCTGTAAATAACTAACAGTGATGTTGAATCACAGAGAAAGTGAGTGCGAAATCAGCAACAGGAGAGAAACAGGAAATTATGAAAAAGTTACTTCGTTATTTGAAAGATTACAAAAAAGAATCGGTACTAGGACCGCTGTTTAAACTGCTGGAGGCTACGCTGGAGTTGTTTGTGCCTCTGGTAGTTGCGGCTATCATTGATACAGGTATCGGAAATCATGATCGGGGCTATGTCGTAAAGATGTGCCTCGTTCTTGTTTTGCTCGGACTTATTGGTCTGGCATTTTCCATTACGGCACAATATTTTGCGGCAAAGGCAGCAGTTGGATTTGTCACAAAGATCCGTCATGTACTGTTTGCACATATCCAGAAACTGTCTTATGCAGAGTTGGACACACAGGGAACATCGACACTGATCACACGTATGACCAGTGATATGAATCAGGTGCAGAATGGGGTAAACCTCACGCTGCGCCTATTGCTGCGTTCACCGTTTGTCGTGATTGGAGCCATGGTAATGGCATTTACCATTGATGTAAAAGCGGCACTTGTATTTGCAGTAGGTATTCCGGCACTGGCCGTTGTCGTATTCGGTGTCATGCTGGCGTGCATTCCACTGTACAGAAAAGTACAGAATCGCCTGGATAAGGTGCTTGGACTGACCAGGGAAAATCTGACCGGTGTCCGTGTCCTGCGCGCATTTTGTAAAGAAGAAGAGCAGGAAGAAGAATTCCGTAAACAGAATCAGGTGCTGACCGATACGCAGAAATTTGTGGGACGTATTTCCGCCTTACTGAATCCGCTGACTTACATTATCATTAATGTGGCGATCATTGCATTGATATGGGTTGGCGCAATTCGCGTAGATATGGGTATTATCACACAGGGTGCAGTTGTAGCGTTGTACAACTATATGTCTCAGATCCTTACAGAGCTGATCAAACTGGCAAACCTGATCATCAACATTACAAAGTCAGTGGCTTGTGGTAACCGTATCCAGTCTGTACTTGAGGTGGAGCCATCCATCAAAGATGGAAAAGCCGTTTTAAACAAAGAAGATGAAACTGGTGTTTTGACTGAAAAAGCAGGCAGCTCTGAGAAAAAGGCAGATAGTGGTGATATGACGGAAAAAGGTCATGCCAATAGTGCGCATGAGGGAGATGCGTCAGAATACAGTGTTGTTTTTGACCATGCAGGCATTCGTTATCCGGAAGCTGCACAGGAAGCGGTCAGCGATATTTCCCTAAAGGTTCGCCCGGGGGAGACCGTCGGAATTATCGGCGGAACCGGATCCGGTAAATCTTCTCTGATAAATCTGATCCCGCGTTTTTATGACTGCAGTTCCGGTGCGGTTTATGTGGATGGAAAAAATGTGTGCGACTACGGTCTGACAGAGTTAAGAGATAAGATCGGTGTCGTTCCGCAGAAAGCAGTGCTGTTTGCAGGCACCATCCGTTCCAATATGCAGTGGGGAAAACCAGATGCGACGGAGCAGGAGATTTTTGATGCACTGGAGATTGCCCAGGCGAAAGATGTGGTCATGAAGAAAGAACACGGCCTGGATACCGAAGTGGAGCAGGGCGGTAAGAACTTCTCCGGTGGACAGCGTCAGCGACTGACCATTGCCCGTGCGCTTGTGAAAAATCCGGAGATCCTGATTCTGGACGACAGTTCCTCTGCACTGGATTTTGCGACAGATGCGGCACTTCGTATGGCCATCGGAGCCATGGAGCACAAACCGACGTTATTTATTGTTTCCCAGAGAACTTCCTCCATTCAGTACGCGGACAAGATCGTGGTGCTGGATGACGGCGCGGTAGTGGGAATCGGAACCCATGTGGAACTGATGGATTCCTGCGAAGTATACCGGGAGATTTATAATTCTCAGTACAAGAAAAATTCAGAGGAGGTAAGTGCGTAATGAAAAAATCCGAATCACAGATGAATACATTAAAAAAAGTACTTCGTTATATCGGAACTTACCGTTTCTGGATGGCGGCTTCCATTATCCTGGCGGCTGTGACAGTGGCACTGACTTTGTATATCCCGATTTTGGTAGGACGTGCCATCGATTTTATCGTTGACTGGAAAAACGTAGATTTTGCAAATATTGCAAAACTTTTGGTTGAAATTGGTATTCTGGCAGCAATTACTGCGGTATTGCAGTGGATCATGAATACCATCAATAATAAAGTAACTTATCAGGTAGTACGTGATGTGCGAAATCAGGCATTTGCCAGAATTCAGAAAATGCCGTTGAAATATCTGGATGCACATTCCTACGGAGAGATCGTGAGCCGTGTCATCGCGGACGTAGATCAGTTCGCGGACGGACTTCTGATGGGATTTACCCAGCTTTTTACCGGCGTAGTTACGATCATTGGTACACTGATCTTTATGTTGACGATTCATCCGGGTATCACGCTGGTGGTAGTCGGTCTGACACCGATTTCATTGTTTGTGGCAAGATTTATCGCAAAACGGACATACGATATGTTCCGCCAGCAGTCAGAAACGAGAGCAGAACAGACCGCCCTCATTGATGAGATGGTTGGAAATCAGAAAGTAGTACAGGCATTTTCCCATGAAGATGAGGCACTGGAGCAGTTTGATGAGATCAACGGACGGTTACAGAAATGCTCCCTGCGGGCGACATTTTTCTCATCCCTGACAAATCCGTGTACCCGTTTTGTAAACAGTATCGTGTATGCGGGAGTTGCTCTGGCAGGCGCACTCAGCGTTATCGCCGGGGGTATGACAGTCGGAGGACTTTCCTGTTTCTTAAGTTACGCAAATCAGTATACAAAACCGTTTAATGAGATTTCCGGTGTTATCACAGAGCTGCAAAATGCGCTGGCCTGCGCAGCACGTATTTTTGAATTGATTGAGGAAGACGTAGAGATTCCGGATGATGCGGATGCGGTTGTGCTGCAGGAAGTTGACGGAAAAGTAGATCTGCAGGATGTTGATTTTTCTTATGTGCCGGATCAGAAACTCATCGAGAATCTGAATCTGAATGTAAAACCGGGTCAGACCATTGCAATCGTTGGTCCGACGGGATGTGGAAAAACAACGCTGATCAATCTGCTGATGCGTTTTTATGATGTAAATTCCGGTTCTGTCAGTGTGGAAGATCAGGATATCCGTTATGTGACACGTCACAGTCTGCGTGAAAATTATGGTATGGTGCTTCAGGATACCTGGCTGCAGGCCGGAACGATCCGGGATAATATCCGCATGGGCCGTCCGGACGCAACGGATGAGGAAGTGATCGCAGCGGCAAAAGCCTGCCATGCGCATGGATTTATCAAACGTCTGTCTGATGGTTATGATACCGTGATCGGAGAGGATGGTGGAAGTCTGTCCCAGGGACAGAAACAGTTGCTGTCCATTGCGAGGGTCATGCTCTGTCAGCCGCCAATGCTAATCCTGGATGAGGCGACTTCTTCTATTGATACGAGAACGGAGATCAAGATTCAGGATGCGTTTGCAAAACTGATGAAGGGAAGGACGAGTTTTATTGTGGCACATCGACTTTCCACGATTCAGAATGCGGATCGGATTCTGGTTATGAAAGATGGTACGATCATTGAGCAGGGAAATCATGAGGAATTGCTGGCGCAGAAGGGGTTCTATTATAATCTGTATAATAGTCAGTTTGCGCATTAAAAATGGTTTCCCTCGTCGGAAATTGTGCTGTGAAAAGTTAAAAATAATATATAAAAAAATCGGGAACTCTATTCTCTACCGCTAGCCACTCGTTACCTTTGTTTTGCTTCGGTTTTATCGCGCTCGTTCTCAGCTCTGATAAAAGCTGGTCGCTTTCCACTCGCACAAAACTCGCAAAACACAGTCACTCGCTGAATCGCTTAGTAGAGAATAGAGTTCCCGATTTTTATTTACATACTTAGATATGTTTTAGTTTTTTTCATCACCTGGATTTTTCCTTACACAATACCCGATGCCAAATTTACACTATTGTGCTGTTATTTAATCAGAGTAAGCGTACACATCTAGGGTGCAACTGAAATGATTAATCCTCATGTACAAATTGGATGTCTACGCCGTTTGGATCTTTTACGAAGAAGAAGCGGGCATGTGGATTCGGGGAGATCATTGGTCCCGGTTTTAAGCCGTCAGCTTCTTTTTTCTCATATTCTTTGTCGATGTCATCGACTTCAAATCCCATGGAAATACCGCCACCGTAGTATGCTGCAGTTGGATTGTTTGCCAGTTCCACGCAGGTTCCACCGGATTTGTCACCCATAAATACAATCTGGTGTTCCGGATTGTCGCGCATATCACGCAGGATGGTGAGTCCGACCTGCTCCTCGTAAAATTGAACAGATTCGTTCAGGCATTTTGTCATAATTGTTACATGCATCATTCGCATAATAGTGTCCTCCTTAGTTCATTGTATCATAGTCTTTTGATTACATAATAGTTTGCAAACTAAAACTGTCCTCGGCATTTCAATTATAAGAAAGGCGAAGGGGGAGTGCATTAGAGAAGCTTTTTGATGGTATTCAAAAATGTGTCTACATCTTCTCTGGTGGTTCCCCAGGCTGTGACCAGACGGATTGGAATCATGCCGTCTTTTTCCGGTGCCCATTCATAAAAGAAGAAGTCCTTTTCCAACTCTTTGACGACAGCAGCCGGAAGAATCGGAAAAATCTGATTGGTCTGGGAACTTCCATAAAAATGTATGCCAAGTTCTGTCAGAGAATCGCGCAGGAGTGTAGCCATTTCATTGGCATGTGCAGCCATGGAAAAATAGATGCTGTCCATGCCGCCTTCCAGCAATGCTTCAAACTGAACACCGATCAGACGTCCTTTTGCCAGTAATCCGCCCTGTCGTTTGATCATCCAGCGGAAGTGATCGTTCATGGCATCGTTCAAAATGACAAGGGCTTCGCCGAAAAGTGCGCCGTTTTTTGTGGCGCCGATATAAAACGCATCGCAGAGTGTGGCAAGTTCCTGAATGGACAGATCATTGTCGCGGCAGGTCAATGCACAGCCGAGTCTTGCTCCATCCACATAAAGCAGCATATCGCGTTCTTTGCATTTTTCGAAAATAGCAGTCAGTTCAGCTTTGCTGTAAATGGTGCCAATTTCGGTAGGCTGTGAAATATAAACGAGTTTTGGCAGAGGTGTGTGTTCATCCTGGTATTCTTCCCATGCCTGATCGATCATTTCAGGTGTCAGTTTGCCGTTATCACCTTCCACGGTGATAATGCGGTGTCCGGTGCCTTCCACAGCGCCGGTTTCGTGAAAATAAGCGTGTCCGCTGCGGACACTGATCACAGATTCATACGGTCGTAAACTGGCTGCAATCGTCGTGACATTACATGGTGTACCACCTACCATCATATGTACATGGCAGTCGTGATTGTCAATCAGATCCTGAATCATGTGGGCCGCATGCTCACAGTGTGCATCCAATCCATATCCGTCCGTGTGCTCAAGGTTTGTTTTTACCAGAGCATCCATGACTTTTGGATGTGCCCCCTGACTGTAATCTGAACGAAAATATATCATATGTTTCTCCTCCGATAATTGTAAATAGTTCCCGTGATTCGTATTTAAGTCGAATGTATGTGAGACGTTATTTACGAAAATGGTTATACTGAGAGTATAACAATGCAGTCCACAAGGGGCAAGAGGAAAAATCAATGTGATAAATACGGGTTTTCAACACTTCTAAATCAAAAAAATGCTTACAGACCGCAGAAATGCGGT
>CAVKTR010000009.1:0-52184 GCA_963659325.1 Dysosmobacter segnis | reverse complement strand
CCTTGATTTATAAGGAAATCTCGGCTTTTTTTATCTCATAAGTGTTGAAAATGGGGTCAACATGAAACAGCAAACTGCAATTCCACCGGATACTCCTGAAAATAAACCGGCGATGTGATGCAATCCGATTCCACGATCGTAAATTTTGCATGACTCAAAAAATATTCCGGATATAACTCGTCTGCCTTCATAATACTTTTCGGCGGACAGCGCAGACATTCATAAGTTCCTGCCGGCATGCACTTATACTCCGGCAGCTCGCCGCAGTTTTCAAATACTTCCACATAGACAAAATATGTCATCCTGTCTTCTTCCACATCCATCATCATTCCGGAAGGATAATTTGCCGACAGCTGATGCTTCTTTGCCAGGTCAAACAGCTCACTCAGATTTTTATGAAACTCCACCGAAGACGCCCCTTCCCTGATCTCTCTTCTTAAAATATTCCGCTCCGGAATCTCTCTCCTGTAAAACCCCTCAATATCCCGGTATTTTTCTGTATCCTGAATGCCCCGCTCGGCCAATTGCAAACGTTTCAGACAGCTTTGCAATTCACCGATTTTTTCATAGGCACGGATCTGGCCATCCCGAAGTAACCCTTTCAGGTCAAACTCGCCAGTCGGCTCCACATACTGATTCCAGTTTTTCAGCGGAATATCCAGGATCTGCAAAAACTTGATCATATCGATTGCCAGCATCTGCTCATTTTTATAATAACGGTACCCCGTATCCGGGTCACAGTATGCCGGTTTCAGGATTCCAATTTTTTCATAATAACGCAGGGCCTTTATCGAAACCTGCTTCACTTTTGCCACTTCCCCGATTGTCATATATCCGTCCATTTGTGCCTCCATATTTTTCATGTACTCTCGAAATTCTTTCTTACTATAGGCTTCTTATAAACGGTGAACTACCCATTATCTAAAGCCACTGGGATTGCGGTAGCCTTATTTCAAAAGTACCTGCCTGTTTTTTCTTGTATACATTTCCTTTCCTCTTGACTCTGCCCTTAGGGCAAGGTTTACAATTATTTTATCAGATACGAACATGTTCTGCAAGAAAGTATGGTATCGCACACTTACGCGCCTGCAATTATACGCATGTCGGATATAAACAGGTTTTTGCAGATCAGACAACACATATTTATGGAGGTATTTATCATGGCAGTAATGAACAAAACACTGATCATCCACCACATCAACGACATCGACAATATTCCGGCTATGGAGCGCTGGTTCGTTCACCATCATTGTCCGGAAGTAATGGCACAGGAGCCATGGCTGACACGTTACGTAATGTACCGTGTAATGCCGCCTGCAAAAGGCATGGAAACAATGGGATTCTTCAACTATCGTGTACATGAAAATCTCGGACTTGACGTAGAAGGCAGAAGAAGTCTGCGCGGACTGCTCGGCATGACACCGGAGCCGGTAGAAAACGCTATGACTGTTGCTATCGCAAACGTACCGGCTGAGCCGACAGAGGATTTCTTCGGTCAGACAATGAACCATGCAGGCAAAACATTTATCCGTTTTGTATACATGATGTCCTATCCGAAGGGAGTTTCCCGCGAGGAAGGCGAAGACTGGTTCTTAAATCATTTTGCACCGGAAGCATGCAAACTGCCGGGACTGCTTCGTTTCTTCTCACACAAAGCATATGACAAACAGTATTCCCCGATTCCGCTGCCGGAAGGTGACGGCACTCCGGAATTCGTAGATGTAAACGAAGACAACATCTTCTTCCATCGCTGGGATCGTGTCTGCGAGCTCTGGTTTGAGAACAACTCTGCATGGACAAATGCGTTTATCAGCAATCCGCCGGCATGGACCGTTCCGTCCTGGGCTACACGCGATACTTTCCCATTCGTAGAGCCGATGAAAGACTTCGTGTGCACAAGCCTTTTAGAGCGCCCGGATCAGAATATGCTGAAACATTACGACGGCTGCATCTTCTAAATCTTGTTTAGGATGGCTTAAAATTTACTATAGTTAGGTTTAATATGAACGTCTGTATTTTGTCTCAGTCGCTAGCAATCGCTCCTTGAGAAAAAATACAGACGTTCTTAATTTACACTGTGATATTTGTAAATTTTGCGCCACCTGCACTGCGTGCCGCACATGCAAATAAAACATTGGCATAATAAGCACCGTGTCGCATGCGCATATTAACATTATGTAGTGGGTTATCTTTTCAAAACTGAAATAGAAAAAACGGAGAAATTTATCTCGACGAGCGATTAAGCGAACGACTGAGTTTCACAAGGTTTTGCGCGAGTGGGAGACGACCAGCTTTTATTAGAGTCGGGAACGAGCGCGATGAAACCGCCGTGAAACGAGGGCAGTGAACGTTTAGCGGGCGAGATAAATTTCTCCGTTTTTTCCTTCGTTTACCAACCGATAACCAATACCAAAAGCAAGAATTTATTAAGCTTTTTATAATTTTCCAAATTAGGTCTGGTTCTTTCCCCCGTAACTTGCTACAATGCTATTAATAGTTACTAATTATTTTACTATTAAATATAAAGTTTTAATCAAGGAGCATTGTTTTATGAAAAAGAAACACTTCGCAGCATTACTTTTTGCTGCAGGGCTTGCTGTGACCGGCATGACTTTACCGGTTTCTGCTGCCCAGACAAATGACACACTGACCCGGATGTCAGAAGCTCTTTCCGATACTTCTGATGGAACACAACTTCCGGGTACTGACATTTCTACAGATGCATCTGCTTCCACATCTGATGGTTCTGAAGGAGCAGACGAATCCGGCAACGCAAAAGCCACGCCAAATTCTTCCGCTCAGAAAAATACCGGAAAAACGGATCCGACAGATGGTTCCAAAGACCCGGCTGATTCAGGAAATACAGATCCGGCTGATGATTCAGGAAAAACGGATCCAACTGATGGTTCCAAAGATCCGACCGATGATTCCAGGGACAACGATGATTCCGCAGACAAGAAAAATGGTGTTTTCTACGATTCGGAATCCGACACATGGAATGTCTACCAGAACGGTGAAGCAGTATCACCATTTGACGGTTTCCAGGAAACCGAAAAAGGCTGGATCTACATCACAGACGGTAAATATCAGGCTGATTATACCGGTCTTGCCGAAGGTGAAGCCATGGGTGAAGAAACACTCTGGTATGTATCCGGTGGTGCGATCGATTTTGATTACAGCAGTATCACCAACGACCAGAACGGCTGGTACAAGATCAAAAATGGTAAATTTGATGCCGGATATACCGGAATTTCCAATAATAAAAACGGCTGGTGGCGTGTCGTAAACGGTCAGGTCGATTTTAGCTGCAACAGCGTCGAAAATAATGAAAACGGCTGGTGGAAAATTGTCAATGGACAGGTTGATTTCGGCTATACCGGAATCGCAAATAACCGCTACGGCTGGTGGCGTATTGTAAACGGTCAGGTTGATTTTGGCTGTAACAGTGTCGAAAACAACGAAAATGGCTGGTGGAAAATTGTCAATGGACAGGTTGATTTCGGTTATACCGGAATCGCAAATAACCGCTATGGATGGTGGCGTATTGTAAACGGTCAGGTTGATTTTAGCTGCAGCAGCGTCGAAAATAACGAAAACGGCTGGTGGTATATCCGCGGCGGTCAAGTTGATTTTGGATTTACAGGTGTGGCACAGAACAGCTACGGATGGTGGTATATCTGCAATGGACAGGTTCAGTTCAATACCAGCGGTTCCTGGTCCGACGGTGTCCGCACTTACTATATTTCAAATGGCCGTGTCACAAGCAGTAATTATTACCTGCCGCAGACAGTCATCAATCTGCCAAGTGGCGGTTATAATCTTTCAACCGCAAACATCGGACTGAAAGTCATTAAAGTAAATCAGGCAGTTCTCGGAAACAGCAGTGAGCGTTATACAAGTGCAACCGCAAGTGCCGTTCAGAACTTCCAGCGTCTGCACGGACTGTATGCAAGCGGCACGGTGGATCTGGCTACCTGGAAAGCAATGGGATATTCCGAAAATGACTGGTACAACCTTGGCACTTACCGCACACCGATCAAAGTCGTAAATGGTGCCAAACGTGATGCCCGCATTAATGCAATGCTTGCGACAGCAGCTGAATATGCAAATGCAAGAACCGGTTACAAAGTAGGATGCTCCGGCACACCGGGCAGTTACGTGGATTGCTCCGGACTGATCTATCAGTGTCTGTACTCTGCCGGTATCAATCCATCTTCCAATATTGTGGATCATGCACTTGCCATCCATGAATATACTTCCGCAAACCTTGCGTCAGATCAGTGGTTAGGTCTTCCTGTTACATCCTACAATCTGCAGGCTGGAGATCTCATCTTCTACGCAAAAGATGGCAAAAACAGCGTATGCCATGTGGCAATCTATGCCGGAAACGGAGCAATTTATGATTCCTGGCCGGGAATCGGTGTTTCTTACCGCTCCATGAATATCAGTGGCTATCACGCCGTAAAATACACACGCGTATTTTAAAAACGAATCCTGATTTGCAGGATTCTCAGCCTGCGTTAGGAGCATTTTCCCGTGAAACATACAAAATCCCTGTTCCTTCTTCCTGGATGGAACAGGGATTTTTTTCAGATTCATTGCATATTTTTGCTCCGTTTTGGCCTGCTTCAATCCAGATAACGGCACCAGTAACCAAATTCACCTGTTTTCTGCCGTGTCTCCTGTTTTGTCCGGAATTCCGGAAATCCGAATATTCCGGCCAGCAGCTGCTCCTGATTGGAAAAAACACCCGGAACTCCCAGAAACCAGCGCCGTTTTTCCTCCTCCATATACCCGAAGAGGATCATTTCATAACTGAAATAACCATGAAGCAGAAAATGATTATTCGCCAGATACTGATACCGTTTCGGTAATATTGTAAAATCCTGCAGCTTTAATTTTACCGCATAGACATGATCATCCTCATCGAAAGGACAGAGTAACGGATGTGCCGCTGTAAAACGTTCCCACTGCTGCACCCAGTTCTTCTGCAACGGATGCGGCATGGAGGCTGAAGCCTGGGTAGCATATAGTTCACCGCCCATTTCTTTTCTGTCCTGATGCATCATCTGTTTTTCTATACCATCCGCTTCGCCACCTGAATTTCTCTCATTTTTCCCGGCAGTTGTCCCAATCTCCACATTCACAGATGCCTCTGCAACAGCTTCTCTATCAGAACTTCTCTCCGCTTCTGCCTCTGATACTGCCGTTGCATCCCCCGTCCCTGTTTCTGGCGTATCGATATGGTCTGCTCCTTCTTCAGCCTTTGGACTCCACGGGTGGAACCGTCCCCAGGCCGTCACCTCATCGTCCCACTGGCTTGCCACAAATTCCGCATATTCCAGCGGAATATAAATCCCCCGCATCTGTCCCATGCTATATCCGCTCTCCCCCACGTCATCACGGTTACAGAAAAACGTCTGTTCCGCCACACCGTTTCTCGACTGCATCGAACCAAGCAATATCCCTTCCGGTTCTGCCGCATTCTGATCCAACAGATACACATCCACAGTTTCCTTTCGGATTCCCTTTACCTGCAACTGGATCCGACACTGCTCCTGCCGGATCTCCACCTTTGCAAATCCACAGTTCTCCAGCTTTTTCCCCTCTTCATATAAATACAAATACGTCACAAATCTCTGATATCCGGGCACAGTTCCACTCCCTGCACGTCTTTCTATAGGATATGAACAAACCGGTGAATAAATTCCGCAAAAACTCCTCATACTCCTGTATCCATAAAATTTCTCATTATCCTGTTGACAAATCATTATTCACATGCTATATTAATTTCAACAATAATAATCATTATCGTTTTTTGAAAGGGAAATAAATGTTAAAGCACAGCAAACAACGGGATGCAATTGAACAATTTCTGGCTGCCAGATATGATCACCCTACCGCAGAGACAGTTTACATGAATCTCCGGGAAGAATATCCAAAACTCAGCCTGGCAACTGTATACCGCAATCTGTCACTGCTTGCCGAACTGGGAAATATCCAGAAAATCCCCACCGGAAACGGTCCCGACCGCTTTGACGGACGGCCGGAACCTCATAATCATTTTCTCTGTGATGAATGTGGCAGCATGATCGATCTGCAGATGAACAGCATTGATCATATAGACGAGATCGCTGCCCGGACGTTTGACGGTATCATCAAGGGACATTCCATTTTATTCTATGGCATCTGTCCTGAATGCAGGAAGAAAAAGTAATGCGATCCCCGTATTGCATTTTTCCGATGACTGAGCCAGGTAACTTCCCCTGACAGACCGGATGCATATGGCGACCGGCACTTCAGGCCGAATGCACATAATACCAGGTGTAAGATTCTAAGCAGGCGCAAACCAGCTGGCGACGGCTGATTAAATAAAAATGATATGCAAATACTATTTTTTTAAGAAAGGAAAGGAATTATTATGAAAAAATTTGTATGTACAGTATGTGGTTATGTTTACGAAGGCGAGACAGCTCCGGAAGTCTGTCCGATCTGTAAAGCTCCGGCAGACAAATTCAAAGAGCAGACTGACGAGAGAGTATGGGCTGCTGAGCATGTAGTAGGTGTGGCACAGGGCGCAAGCGAGGACATCATGGCTGACTTAAGAGCAAACTTTGAAGGCGAGTGCTCTGAGGTTGGTATGTATCTGGCAATGGCCAGAGTTGCCCACAGAGAAGGTTATCCGGAAATCGGATTATACTGGGAAAAAGCAGCTTACGAAGAGGCTGAGCATGCTGCAAAATTCGCTGAGTTACTTGGTGAAGTTGTAACAGACAGCACAAAGAAAAACCTTGAGATGCGTGTAGACGCTGAGTACGGCGCAACAGAAGGAAAATTTGACCTTGCAAAACGTGCGAAAGCAGCAAATCTGGACGCAATCCATGACACCGTTCATGAGATGGCAAAGGACGAAGCCCGTCACGGAAAAGCACTTGAGGGATTACTGAAGAGATATTTTGGCTAATCTTCAATCCGGACAGGACAAGCGGATAAAGAAATCAGACCGGGGGGGGGAATTTCTTCACTCTCCGGCCTGATTTTTTTGTATCTCTCATTTTTGTCTCACTTTTGTCTACCCGGATGTGCTATAATTAGTATGTGTTTTCGAATTACGAAAGCAGCCTGGTGACACAGATGGGAAAAAATTTCCCGATCAATACAATATCTACAGAACAGGAGAAATGATTATGAAAAAACAGATCGTTATCGCATTCATGGTGATGGCATTGGGTGCATCAACACTTGTCGGATGCAATTCCAAATCTACGCCGGAAAATTCTTCCGCAAACCAGACTGAAGAAAGCGCCGACACTGAAATGGCGAATCCATGGACTGAAACAGATAAAGATGGCATCGCAAAAGCAACCGGTTTTGACATGACAGCACCAAAAGGCGCAACCGATGTCACATACAGCTATATGAGCAAAGACGGGCTGGCGCAGATGAGTTATAAGCTGGATGGTTCAGAGTGGACATATCGTATGCAGATGGCTGATAAAGCAACTGACATTTCCGGAATTACAATGAAATGGACGAAAGAAACCGAAGGAGAAGTAAGTTCAAAAGATGCCACTTACTATGAGTATTCTGCCGGGGGTGATTCATCTGACAAATCCGTTCAGCTTGTGACATGGTACGATATGGTTGCCGGTGTGACATATTCACTCTCTGTGACCGGTGATGACCTGAATGGTCTGGATCTTCAGGCATATGCGGAAGACCTGTATGAACCGCTTCAGAGTGAGACAGACGGTGATTCCGACAATGATGAGAAGACGCAGGACTCCAAGAGCAGCGAGACTTCCAAAAAATCCCAGAGTTCCGAGACCAGCCAGACTTCCAAGAAATCCCAGAGTTCCGAGACCAGCCAGATTACTGGCAAAACCCAGGATTCCCAGAGCAGCCAGACCAGCAAAAAATCTCAGGATTCTCAGAATACAGAAGATTCTGCAGATTCCAAGAAATCTCAGTCTGACGAATCTTCTGACACATTTTCCGGCGAGTACACCAGATCATATGACGGAAGCGCATTAACAATCACCGAAAACAAAAATGGTACTTACAACGTTGATATCGTCATCACAAAACTGTGCAGCATGGAAAACGGAACCGGTACTTTCAGTGACGGTCAGATGTCCTTTGTCATCAAGGATCAGAGCGAGAATGATATGTCCGGCGTGATCTACAAAAACAGCGACGGAAGTCTTTCCATAAAGATCACAGACAGCACATGGGACTATATTGAAAACGGTGAAGTCTTCGATGGTTTTACTAAATAAGTTTTTATTCTGCAAATGCATTTACTGATTAAATAGAGGTTACAAAAAGAATGAAAATGAAACATCATTTTAAAAAATAGATTTTGTGTCTGACATGTATGATCATTCTTATTTTTGGCATAACAGCATGTGACAGAAAATCTGAATTTTTTATCTCCGTAGAAAATATGGAAAACTATACGATTACCGAGTATCCGACAGGTACCGTGAATACTTCCCATACAGACGATGGCATCTCTGTCACTGTAAAAAAAGACGGGGATTACGTTTTCGTCCTCGAAGATGCTGACGGAAATAACTATAACATTACTCTGACATACAAAGATAAAACGGCAACTGTAGAGGCAGACGAACATCTGACTGTAAAAACAAATATCCGGTAAAATCTCTTGCTGTTATTCTTAAATAATATTGTTCTTAAGACGGCGGTGAACATGTATCATTCTTTGTTCACCGTCTCTTTTTTTATTTTTATCAAAAAATGGGTGGTATTTGTCTCACTTTTGTCTACATCACAATGGTACAATACGTTCGTAAAAAAATTATCGCAGAGATTGCAGGAGGATATAGATTATGCCAGACTTAGCACTTATTAGCTTCTTATTAAGGGATTCAAAACAATATTTTGAAACACTGAAAGTTGATAACACCCCTACCGAACAATTTAACTCTGATCCTGGTAATATGGGACTTACAATTACAGCCGCAGATATAAAGAACGTGAACAACTTTGCCAATGCGTTTCTGGAACTAACGGAAGCCATGGAAAAACCGTTTGACCCAAACGCGTTGTCCGCGGACGAGCAGGCACAAATGGAGACGAATAAAAAAGAGTATCAGCAGATTTGCGCCAGTCTGGATCAGATTGCACCAAAATATACGATCGCATTGCTTTCTGATGCCAATCAGAAACTTGCAAAGAGAGAAAAAGAAGATGCATTCAAACTGCTCGATGTATACTATATGACCAGACCGAAAAAAACAACAGCAGCACCATCCTTTAAACAAGATAACGAAAAAGATGCTCAAAATGCGCGATTGAAATATACCATTGCATTACTGCAGGAAAATATCTTAACAGACAGCTGCTTCCAGCACATGGAGTCTTATTACATGGATCCACCCAAAGATGACCCAACAGTACAAAAAGAAATCGAAGACGCTGGAATATACAAAAAAAACGCTATAAAGAAATATACTGACCAAAAGGAGGCTACAAAAAAGGCACTGGCGCTTGCTAATAATGAACTGAAGGAACTTTCTGTTATTAACAAAGAAAAAGAAAATTTCGTTGACTGGTTATTCAATAAATTCTGGAAAAGTTCCAAAGAATGCCTTGATATCGACATTACTTCCATCTCCCATACAAGTTCCTGGAACGATTCCGAAGCATACACAGCAATGAAAGATGCTCTGGATAATCTATTTATTATAAATCATAAAGATGTGATAAAACAAGACCTGACCCAGGCCCTGAATTGTATCGACAAATACCTGCAGCATACACAAACCAAGAGCATATGGTCGATGCGCTGGGGCTCGACCGGCCGCAAGCGCCGCAATTTAGCCCGAAAAATCCAGAAAAGACTGATCGACTGGCGCGATACGTTCGTACCTGATACCAAGGAATTCGTTGACGAACTTAACACGTGTAAGAGTGCTTATAAGAATAAAACAAATGAAATCGCACGCTATAAGACAATGTATGAAGCAGCCGATCAGATGATAAATGACAGAGTACTGGGTATGCCTGCGTCTCTGAAAACCTTAAAGAAATATTGCAACAAAAGTAAAGAAAGACTGGATAAGACGCTGAATTCAACGGAATTTTCAAGTATAAAGGAACTCACTAAATTTAAAAACAACGTATATGCCCAACTTGACAGATATACTATTAACAATAACGTTGAGCGGGAGAAATTGATTCATTCCAAAAGAAAATAACATATCGTTTCCCGTAAGAAAATTTCACACGCCCTCTTTCTGCGGCAGGTCGCACTGCGGTATTTTTCATCTCCACCGCAGTGCGATCCACGCTAAACGTTCCCATATCCTTCACAGAATCACGACACGCTGTATTTTTTCTACTTCAGTAACATCTCCACTTCCACATCATTCCCCACAGAAGTCACCTTCGCATAACTTCCACTGATCAGCGGCATTGCAGGCGGAATATGTCCGATGTCCAGATCCATGATAATCGGTACATTGTATTTTCCAAGGATTCCAGTCACTGCTTCGTACTGGTCTAAACCAAGAAATTCTTCTCCGTTGCAATACGGACGCCCGATCAGAAAACCTTTGACATGATCAAACCACCCTGCCTGCTCCATCTGCCACAGTGCACGGCGGATTCCCATGACATTCAGGTCACAGGACTCAATAAACCAGAGAATTCCGTCTTCTTTATAACGTTCTGTAAATTCCTTCACTTTATCATATTTTGTTCCAAGAAGCAGAGTCAATACATCCAGACATCCTCCGATCAGACGACCCTCCATTTTGATGTCTGTATCCGGCACTTTTCTGCGGATGCATGGTTCTGTCACATTGTAGGGTACCAGCGGATTTTCTTCATCCTTCAGACCTTCTTTTTCGTACCAGTCATATCCCCTGATGGTTAGTTTTTCTCCTGTCAGTACGCCAAATGCATCCTGAATTGCCGGATGCCACGGCTCCATGCCAAAAGCTGCCGCGCACGGTCCGTAAATGGATGCCACATCACAGAGCGTGGTCAGCAGAAATGTCATGTTTGTATTGTCGGAGTAGCCCAGATACCACTTCGGTTTTGCCTGACGGATTTTTTCAAAATCCACATAGGCAAGATCCTCACACATCAGTTCTCCGCCTCCGCAGGAGATCAGCACGTCGCTGGTATCATTACAATAATAATCCATCAGCTCCTGTCCGCATTTCTCCGGCGTGTTGCTGATGCCGATTCCGCAGCCTTCATAGCAGTTCGGACCAAGTTCTGTGTTGTAGCCCATTTTTTCAAATTTATCCAAAGCATGTCCAAAAGCGGTTCTGTACGGCTCTATGTTGCAGCCAAAAGATGGTGCTACAAATCCAATACAGCCATTGTTTTTCAAAAATTCCGGATATCTCATCTTTTTTATTCGTTCCTTCCTCAAATAATAGTTTTTATTTATACAAGCATGTTGACTCACTTGCACTCATTCTATCATAAATTGTTCCATTACAAAGCAGTTCCCGCAATTTTTTGATGTTTTTCCATTTTTTTGATATTTTTTTCAATATACCCTATTTTTGTCTCACTTTTGTCTCACTTGATATGATATACTTTACACATCTCATTCGGGTAGAACACACATCACTCACAAAAGTGGATGTCTTCTCGACCGGGTTCAAGTTGAAACAGGAAAGAAATATTCTCAACTGAGTTCTGGTTGAATGCATGGAAAGAGTTTTCTCGACTGAGATGAAGAATTTTGTGTACATAGGGAGGAAAAACACATGGGATTTTTGACAAGTACAAACCTGATCATTCTGGGCGGAATCTATCTGACATTCGGTATTATCTGGTGGATTCTGCAGGCAGTTGCCAACTGGCGTATTTTCACCAAAGCAGGTGAAGCCGGATGGAAGAGCATTATTCCAATTTACGGTGACCATGTTTCATTCCGCATTGCATGGAAACCATCTTATTTCTGGCTGCTTTTTGTTTTGCAGATTGTAGCTTCTGCTATGGAGACCGCAATTGACCAATATAATGTTGACAGTCTGTTCCTGTCACTGCTTATCATTATTATCACGATCATCACTATTGTGATTGGTATCATTTACAGTGTAAAACTTGCACGCGCATTCGGAAAAGGTATCGGTTTTACGATCGGGCTCATTCTCTTCCAGCCAATTTTCTTGCTGATCCTTGGTTTTGGCAAATCCGAATATCGTGGCGCAGATCTGTAGAGACCTGCAGACAGAAGGTACAATTTATTTCCTGTCTAAAGAAGGTGGCCGGTAAAATACCGGCCACCTTTTCCTGATTTACGAAAAACTTCGTCCTATAAATTTCCAAAAGCTCTGCATGGATCGCACCGCGGTGAAAACGAATAATGCCGCAATGCGACCCGCTACAGACACTTACTCCAGTTCAAACGCACCCGTATACAACTGATAATATTTTCCTTTTTCTTCAATCAGTTTCTCGTGGCTGCCTCGCTCAATGATATGTCCCTGCTCCAGAACCATGATAACATCAGAGTTCTGTACAGTAGACAGTCTATGCGCGATAACAAATACGGTACGGCCTTTCATCAGCGCATCCATACCACGCTGTACGATTGCTTCTGTTCTCGTATCGATGGAAGAAGTTGCCTCATCCAGGATCATAACAGGCGGATCAGCAACTGCCGCACGGGCAATGGAGATCAGCTGTCTCTGTCCCTGGGACAGACCGCTTCCGTCACCGGAAAGTACCGTGTCGTAACCGTTTGGCAGCATACGGATAAATCCGTCTGCATTTGCCAGTTTTGCTGCTGCGATACACTCTTCGTCGGTTGCATCCAGTTTACCGTAGCGGATGTTTTCCATTACAGTTCCGGTAAACAGGTTGACATCCTGAAGTACCACACCAAGGGAACGACGCAGGTCGGCTTTCTTGATACGTCCGATATCCAGACCGTCATATGTGATGGTACCTTTCTGAATATCATAGAATCGGTTGATCAGGTTTGTAATAGTGGTCTTACCTGCACCGGTAGCACCTACGAAAGCAACTTTCTGGCCCGGTTCCGCATACAGTGTAATATCATGTAAAACGGTTTTCTCCGGAACATAACCGAAATCTACATCGTGGAATTCCACATGACCAAGCATCTCTACCAGCTCTGTGCTTCCGTCTGCCTGCGGCACTTTCCATGCCCAGTGACCGGTACGCTCCGGACACTCTGTCAGGGTATCGCCTTCTTTTTTTGCACGGACCAGAGTGATATTTCCTTCATCTTCTTCCACTTCTTCATCCAGAAGTTCAAAGATACGCTCTGCACCGGCAATCGCCATAACAACAAAGTTTAACTGCTGGGAAACCTGACTGATCGGGTTTACAAAACTTCTTGATAACTGCAGGAAAGATGCAATCGCACCAAGAGTCAGCACGCTGACACCTGTCAGACTGATATTTGTCACACCGCTGATACCAAGTGCTCCACCCACTATCGCCACAACGACATAAAGGATAAATCCAATGTTGTTCAGAATCGGCATCAGAATGTTTGCATAAGCGTTCGCCTTTGTCGCATTGACACACAGCTCGCCGTTTTTCACATCAAATCCTGCTTTCGCCTGTTCTTCATGGCAGAATACCTTGACAACTTTCTGTCCGTTGATCATTTCCTCGACATAACCATTTACGTCACCCAGGGAAACCTGCTGCTTGATAAAGTATTTTCCACTGCGGCCTGCCACGGAACTGATGACTTTCAGAATGATAAATACAAAAACAATAACGATCAGTGTCAGCCAGAAACTGATACTCAGCATGGAAATAAATACAACCACGATGGTCATAACCGAATTCAGCAGCTGCGGGATACTCTGCGAGATCATCTGACGCAGCGTATCTGTATCATTTGTATAATGACTCATGATATCACCATGCGCATGGGTATCAAAATACCGGATCGGCAGTTTTTGCATGTGTGAAAACATCTCATCACGGATTTTTTTCAGGATTCCCTGTCCGATGACAACCATAAAACGGTTGTACAGATAAGCTGCCAGCGCACCTGCAAAAAGGATGATCGCAACTTTGATGATATAAAGTTTCAGTCCGCTGAAATCAAGGGTCGACTGTGTCAGCAAAGGAGTGATGTAATCATCGATCAGATCCTGGATAAACAGTGCGGAGTAAGCAACAGATGCTGCTGAAATTGCAATACAGATGATAACAAAGATAAATCTGAGCTTATACGTGCCGAGATAACCAAGCAAACGTCTGACGGTTCCTCTTGTATCTTTTGCCGCAGACATACGTTTTTTATTATTACTGCTCATCGTCACTTCCTCCTTTCACCTGTGATTCATATACTTCACGATAAATATCGCTGCTCTTCAACAATTCTTCATGTGTGCCATAAGCACTGATCTTGCCATCATCCATGACAATGATATGATCCGCATCCTGAACGGAAGAAATACGCTGCGCAATGATGATCTTGGTCGTATCCGGAATTTCTTCCAGGAATGCCTTACGGATCAGTGCATCTGTCTTGGTATCTACCGCACTGGTAGAATCATCCAGGATTAGGATCTTCGGTTTTTTCAGCAGAGCACGCGCAATACACAGACGCTGCTTCTGTCCACCGGAAACGTTATTTCCGCCCTGTTCAATATACGTATCATATTTATGAGGAAATGTCTGGACAAAATCATCGGCCTGCGCCAGCTGACATGCATGGATCAGTTCCTCGTCTGTCGCTTTCTCATTACCCCAGCGCAGATTTTCCTTGATCGTTCCGGAGAATAAGACGTTTTTCTGAAGTACCATCGCCACGGAATCACGTAATGTCTCGAGGTCATAATCACGGACATCCACACCACCGACTCTGACATCACCGGCTGTAACATCATACAGCCTCGGGATCAGCTGGACCAGACTTGATTTGGAAGAACCTGTTCCTCCGATGATACCGATGGTCTCACCGGAATTGATCTTCAGGTTAATATTATCCAGTACCGGTTTATCCGCTTTCTTTGCATAGGAAAATGCTACATTTTCAAATACGATAGATCCGTCTGCGACTTCCATCACCGGATTCTCTTTGTTCTGGATATCGCTCTCTTCGGTCAGGATCTCAACGATACGCTCGGAAGAAGATCTGGAGATGATGACCATTACAAATACCATAGAGATCATCATCAGACACATCAGGATCTGCAACGCATAGGTAAACAGACTCATCAGTTCTCCAGTGGTAAGTCCACCGGCCACTGTATGGCTGTTTCCACTGACAATGATCGCCTTTGCACCGATCCATGCTACTGCGATCAGGCAGACATTAATGGCAGACATCATCGCCGGTGCGTTAAACGCAAGCAGTTTCTCCGCTTTTGCAAAGTCTTCATAGATCAGCTTTGAAATTTTACCGAATTTTTTCACTTCATGGTCTTCACGGATAAATGATTTTACTACTCTGACACCATGAAGATTTTCCTGTGTCACCTCATTCAGGCGGTCATACGTATCAAATACACGTACAAAATACGGATGTACGTACTGTGCCAGCCAAAGCAGGATAAAACCAAGTACCGGGATTGTTGCCAGGAAGATCAGTGAAATCTTCACATTGATGCTGAATGACATGATCATCGCAAAAATGATCATGATCGGGGCACGTACCGCCACGCGGATCGCCATCTGATACGCATTCTGTACGTTTGTGACATCCGTAGTCAGACGCGTTACAATACTTGCTGTTGAGAACTTATCTATATTGGAAAAAGAAAAGTTCTGGATCCGGTAATACATATCCTTTCTCAAATTTTGTGCCAGTCCGCAGGACGCAATGGACGCCTGATGTCCGGCCATGGATCCAAATGCCAGCGAAATCATTGCCAGCGCCAGAAGCAGGATTCCGTATTTCCAGATCACCGGCATCTGTCCGGGCTCGATTCCCTGGTCAATCAGACTTGCCATAATAAACGGAATCAGTACTTCCATAATAACCTCTACGGTCACATAAACCGGCGTCAGGATGCTTGCCTTTTTATATTCCCGCAGAGATTCCATCAGTTTTTTTACAGTCTTCACGATTTGCTTTCCTCCTGTTTTTTATTTTTCGAAATCATATTGCAAAAACCATCTTTCATATTTTTCTGCATACGATGCATATATTCAAAAAACTTTTCCAGTTCCTGCTCTGAAAAACCCTGAGCCAGCGTCTGTTCTACCATGATAAATTCATTTTCCATCAGCTTGTCGATTTTTCTGCCTCTGTCGGTCAGCACAAGCTTTTTCAAACGTGCGTCCCATGGCACGCTCTGACGCTCAACCATTCCTTTTTCCACCATCAGGTTGACAACCTTTGATGCTGTCGAGCGGGTGATCTCAAAGTTTTTCTCCAGATCTCTCTGGAAAACATCTTCGTTATTTTTTGTTTTCTCTGAAATATATCCAATGATCCAGGCATTGGCACCTGTGACACTGTCTACTTTCTTTTTATTCGGTGAATTTTCGATCCAGCGGTGGATCTGATGTGACAGGACACGAACATCATTTCCGATGTAATCCTTTTTCATAACGCCCCTCCTTTCCAAAGCACTGCTATTATAACGCAGAAAATGTTTGCTGTCAAACAGTTTGAAAGCAAACATTTTCTACATTTTTTGATAATTTTTGTTCAATTTGCTAAAAATTTATTTTCTTTGCCACAAGCCACTTTGCATTCTCCAAATCTTCCTTGCGCACCCGGATGGAATTCTCATACAACTCTTTGACATCCATACCTGTCGTTATTCCATGACCTCGGAATCTTCGCACTCCTGTACTTCCATCTGTACTTGACGTATGCGTTTTGTATGGAATTTTATTCTCCTCCAATATATCACAGATGCGGTTATACTCTGTCACATCTCGTCCCTCATAAACTGATTCTGAATTAAATGCTGTAATCATACACTTCTCCTTCCCCCTGATAAAAAAATCCCCTGCTTCTCACTCTTACAGCAAAAACAGGGGACTTCCTTAATTTGGTTAAAAAATAATATCAGACTTATTTTTCAGTAATACAATACCCGAAATCATAACCAGCAGTCCGATGATCATTGCACACACACCGGCGATGATCCCCAGAATGCCGGAATGCTGCATTTTAAAATAAATTTTCTCCATCCTTTTTCTCCTCATAATATTGTCAGATTTTACAGCCAGCAAAGGAATCCCATATGCTGCCCCGGCGTTTTACACACATCCATACTCCATTTCCGCTGTCAGGGCATACAGGCACACCGGCTTGTCTGCCTCTATCATACCACAGATGCTGCATAATTTCGAGATATATTGTGCATGTATACTATATCCGGAAATCTTTCTTAATTCTTAAGATTTTGTTTTGAAAAAATACAGGAATAGGCTGTTAAACTGTAGTTTGGAAATAAAGAGAACGATGTGTCATGTTTTGCATGATGCGCATCTCGCAAAACATTTATCTCGGCCGGAGACTGAACCTCCGCTGAGAAAAATTTCTTATTGCATACCACTTACAGTGGTGGAATTCTCAGATTGCACTGAATATGTTTCCGTAATCTTTCAAATGAAGATCTGAGATGGATTTTTGATATACAATGACATATTCGCAGTGCGTACACGGTGTGTACGACGAGAAAATGGAAACAGTATATCAGAAATATAGCCAGAATGACTCGTTTAGAAAGATTCCGAGAGTACATCTGAGATGAAGGGAGTAATTATGTATCATAATAATATGGGAAACAACCGTTTTTCGCACGCAGATTCCGTTCTTGAACTCCTGGAATACCAGACCGAAACCCATCCGGACAGAATTGCTGTGGATGACGGTAAAACAGAAATAAGCTGGCGTGAACTTTGCGCACGCGCGCAGCGGATTGGTTTTGCACTGACCGGATATACAGACTGTGGAATGCCGGTTCCATTTTTCCTGGAAAAAAATGTAACGACTTTGAGCCTGATGTTCGGCATTGTCTATGCCGGATGTTTTTATGTGCCGATACATCCGTCACAGCCGGAATCCAGACTGCAGAAATTTTTTCAGACACTGCAGGCTGATGTCATTGTCACGGAATCCGGCTGCGAAGAAAAAATCCGTAACGGTGGTTTTACCGGCCGGATACTGACGCTGGATGATCTGCTGAAAGCCGAAACTGATACCGCCGCGCTGGAGCGAATCCGGTCGCAGAGAAGTGACCGCGACAGTCTCTATGGCATTTTTACTTCCGGTTCAACCGGAAATCCGAAATGTATCACGGTCAGCCACCGCTCTGTCATTGATTTTATCGGTCACTTTGTGGACGAATTTTCCTTTGATGAAACCGATATTTTTGGAAATCAGGCCCCCTTTGATTTTGATGTGTCTGTAAAAGATATTTATTCCGCACTTTTCACTGGTGGGAAGCTGGTACTGATCCGAAAGGAACTTTTTTCCACACCGCCATACCTGATGGATTATCTGTACGAAAAAAATGTGACAACGCTGATCTGGGCCGTGTCTGCCCTGTGTATGCTCTCCGCGCTGAAAGCGTTGAAATACCGGCATCTTCCGGCACTTAAGAATGTGCTGTTCAGCGGCGAAGTCATGCCGCCAAAACAGCTGAAACGCTGGCAGGAAGCCTATCCGTCCGCACAGTTTGTAAATCTCTACGGGCCGACAGAGATCACATGCAACTGCACATTTTACCGGATAGAACGGACATTTGCGGCCACTGAAAAAATCCCGGTTGGGAAAGCATTCCCCGGAAGAAATGTATGGCTGCGCCGCGAAGATGGCAGCGCCGTCACAGCCCCTGACGAAAAAGGTGAGATCTGCGTCAGCGGCGAATCCATTTCCAACGGCTATTATCACAATCCATCCGAGACGGATAAACATTTTTTTACAGTTGAAACAGATGATGGCATACAGCGTGCCTACGCAACCGGTGACCTGGGATATTACGATGCTGATGGATATCTTTACTTCAGCGGACGCCGTGATTTCCAGATCAAACATATGGGACACCGCATTGAACTCGAGGAGATCGAGCGCGAGATGCAGGCCGTGGAGGGTGTATCCAAAGCAAGCTGCATCTTCCGGCAGGATAAAAACAAAATTCTGGCTTTTTATATGGGAAATGCGACAGAAGAAATGATCCGCAAAGGACTTCATAAAACACTTCCTGCCTATATGCTGCCGAACCGTATCTCCCGGATTGATCGGATGCCGCTCACCAAAAACGGAAAAATCGACCGCGCTGCATTGATGGATATGGAAATAAATCACACTAATACCCGGACAGGATGACCGGAAGCGATACCTTGCCGGATTGTACTCTTGAATTTTTTAATATGAATGGAGATGCATAAATGAACTGGAATAAACTGATATCTGACTGCAAAACGCCTTTTTATGTATTTGACCTGGATCGTTTTCAGTCTGATTTTGAAGAAATACGCCACGGATTCGGACCCGATATCGGGCTGTGCTATGCGATGAAAGCAAATGCGTTCCTGACAGAATGCGCTGCAGAACAGGCTGACCGCATCGAGATCTGCTCGATGGGCGAATATCATATCTGCCGCCGGAACCTTATTCCACCGGAGAAAATGTATATTTCCGGTGTTTTGAAAAAAAAGGAAGATCTCACACTGCAGCTCCGTGAGGTCAGTGGACGCGCCGTATTTACAGCGGAATCCTTCCAGCAATACCAGATGATCTCAGACTGGGCACTGGAACACAGACAGACGGTCACCATCTTTTTACGGCTGAGCAGTGGTACCCAATTTGGTATGGACAAGGCCATGATACGTAACATCATGGAACTCCGAAGTGAAAATCCTTACCTTGAGCTCCGTGGAATCCATTTTTTTACGGGAACGCAGAAGAAAAATGTGAAATTCATACTGAAAGAACTGACGGAACTGGATCAGTTTCTGACAGAACTGGAACATGATTTCACCTGCAAAATCCCTGAACTGGAATACGGGCCGGGACTTTCCGTAGATTATTTCGTCGACAAACAGCGCTCCCCGGTCAATCCGGCTGCTTTTGCGCAGATCCGGGAAGCAATCAGCCAGATGCACTGGAACGGACACGTTACGCTGGAAATGGGACGGGCGTTTGCGGCTCACTGCGGATATTATGTCACAAAAGTCCTGGATACGAAACAGAATGACGGCCGGAATTACTGCATCACAGATGGCGGCATTCATCAGATTAATTATGACGGCCAGATCAAAGGCATGTATCAGCCTTATCTCTACCATTTAAAGAAAAATCAGATGATTCTGCCCGGACCGGCTGCCCCGGATGATGACGATGTCCGGATCGAAGCATTATGGGAACATACAGACGAAAAACTGCCGGAATGGACAATCTGTGGATCACTGTGTACCTTTAATGACGTATTGTGCCAGAAAGTCATAATCGCAGATCTCCATGTAAATGATATGATTATTTTTGCCCGGACCGGCGCATATTCCATGACAGAAGGTATGGCGTTGTTTTTGTCACATGAACTTCCGGCCGTCATCCTGCACAGGGAAGGCGCACCTGACCGGATCGTCCGCAAACAGCAGGAACTTTACGAATGGAACTCTGTCTCACGTACATGCTGAGACTTTTTCAAAGATTTGAGCGGTAAGTTGTTGTATTGCAAATCACCGCACATGTGCCCATGTAAGCAGATATACTACAACATACTGCTTATTCAAGCGATACGCATGTTTCTGCATTCACAACCTGGCAGCTGGAATATGCCAATTTTATCAATATACGTTTACCTGATAGCAATGCGATCACTTTATAAAGAAAGGAATTAAGAAAAAATGGAACAGTTATTAGAAATTTTAAACGAGATTAACCCGGAGATTGATTATACAACAGCAGAAAAACTGATCGACGATCATCAGCTGGATTCTTTTGCCATCATTTCCCTCGTATCCGAGCTGGAAGATGCTTTTGATATCGATATCGAAGCAATGGATATGGTTCCGGAGAATTTCAACTCCGCGCAGGCAATCTGGGAGATGGTTCAGCGATTACAGGAGAATTAAAAAATGGCATATTATCAGATCGGATACCTGCTGGTCTTTTTACCGCTGGTTATCCTCCTTTATCAGATCGTACCGGCGAAATTCCGCTGGGTCGTTCTGACAACAGTATCTATGCTGTATTTTCTGAAGGCAAGCCGACTGCTGGTGCTTTACTTCGTAGTGGCAGTTTTTGTCTGCTGGCTCGGCGGCATACAGCTGCAGCGTCTGGCTGACCGCTGCAAAGCCGAAGAGGCATCGCTTGAACGGAAGGAACGAAAGCACCTCCGTGCGCTTTACCAGAAAAAGAAGAAGAAAATCCTCGTGGCAGGTATCGTGATCCTGATCGGTATCCTCGCTTTCCTGAAATATCAGGGATTTGTAGTCGAAAATGCCAATCTGATCGCAGGTCTTCTGGGTTTGGACCGGCGCTGGTCCGTCATGAAGCTTGCCGCACCGCTCGGTATTTCTTTTTATACGCTCGAAGCGGTCGGTTATATGGCTGATGTATATTGGGGCAAGATCACCGCACAGAAAAATCCTGCAAAACTGGTGCTGTTTCTGGCTTTTTTCCCGCAGTTGATGGAAGGTCCGATTGCAGCTTATTCGGATACATCCGCACAGTTATTTGCAGGAAATCCAATTCAGTGGGATGATTTTTACAGAGGTTTCATCCGTATTTTATGGGGATTATCCAAAAAAATGGTCATTGCGGATCGTCTCGCTGTCCCTGTAAAACAGATTTTTAACCATTATCCGGATTACACCGGTCCTCTGATCGCTGCCGGGGCTGTTTTTTACACTTTACAGCTCTACATGGAATTTTCCGGCTGTATTGATATCGTGATCGGTTCGGCACAAATTTTCGGAGTAAAGCTTCCGGAAAATTTCCGCCAGCCGTTTTTTTCGGAAAATGCATCCGAATTCTGGCGCAGATGGCATATTTCACTGGGAACCTGGTTCAAAACATATATCTTTTATCCGGTTTCTGTATCCGGTCTGATGAAACGCTGGAATCAGTATGGCAAAAAGCATTTAAGCCGATACCTCACCACGGTCGGCACTTCTGCGATCGCACTGTTTCCGGTCTGGCTTTGCAATGGTATCTGGCACGGTGCAGACTGGAATTATCTATTTTACGGAATGTACTACTTTGTGATGATATTGCTTGGAATTATAACGGATCCGCTGCGCCTCCGGATTCTCAAAAAATTAGATATTCCCGAACACGCACTATGGTACCGGATCCTGCGCATTTTAAAAACATGGGTGATCATTTTTACCGGAGAACTGTTTTTCCGGGCAAATGGTCTGAGGGCTGGCGTGGAAATGTTTGGCTCCTTCTTTCACGGATGGAGTGATCATCCGCTCATCCAGGGTGCACTTTTGAATCTCGGACTGGACATCGCTGACTATATCGTCATCTTTGCCGGTATTCTCCTTGTATTTGCGGTTGACCTGGCGAAAGAGAGAGGGATTGATCTGCTGCAGAAATTTTCCGGCAGCTGTTTTGTCGTAAAAGCCTCTGTTTCTTATGTGCTGCTTTTTATGACGCTGATCTTTGGAGCCTATGGCTATTATTATGCTGGTGTGGAAATGATCTATGCCAATTTTTAATGGAGGATGGTTGAATGAAACGATTTCTGAAAATTGTGATCTATGTGGTACTGCTTCTTGCCCTTCTGGCCGGAAGTTCTTATGTCTTTCGCCCATCTTCTTCTGAAGGCGTCCGGCATGTACACAAAAATGACAAATCCTATACCGGAATTTCACAGGAAAAGGAAAATACGCTGGATATCATCCTGATCGGCGATTCCGAATGCGTAACTTCTTTTTCTCCCATGCAATTTTATAACGACACCGGTGCAACCTCATATGTGTGCGGACAGAGCGCACAGAAGCTCGTCGAAACTTATTACATGTTAAAACATGCGTTCCGCACACAAAGCCCGAAAATCGTCATGTTTGAAACAAATGTATATACGAAGGAAAAATCAACGAAAACAGAGCTGAAAACACTCCTCACCGCAACAGCGGTTTACAAAATCCCCCTGCTGCGTTATCACGACCTCTGGAAAGGCTTCTTTGGTGTATACAAAGATGATACAGACTGGTACAAAGGTTTTAATTTCCGGCTGAATATAACACCTTATACCGGCGGGGATTACATGCAGCCAACTGACGAGACAGCAGAAATTTCGGGGATATGGAAGTATTATTTTGACAAGATTGTAAAATTATGTGACAGGCACAATGCACAGCTCATCCTTTATACGATGCCGTCTCCCAAAAACTTTAATATGGCAAAGCATAATGCGGTTGCAAAAGCCGCCGAAGAATATCAGCTTCCGTATCTGGATGGAAACACGCATCTGACAGACATCGGGATTGACTGGAATACTGACACAATGGATGGCGGTGACCATCTGAATTACTATGGCACACAGAAAATGACTGCCTGGCTGACTTCTTACCTGACACAAAATTACCAGCTGACAGATCACAGACAGGATCCGGCCTATGAAGACTGGAATACGCTCGAAGCACAATATCAGATCAATCTGTCGGCTTCGCTCCCGCAATAGAAAAGCATCTCCGCCGCAGTGCGATCCGCGCGGAGTGTTTTTATTTCATAGGACGAACTTTCTATGCAATAAAAAAGGAATCCTGCGGATCAGGATTCCTTTTTTATTGCTATCATTGGCATTTACTGTTTGCCAATCATGCAAGCGCGTTGACTTACCCAGGCGCATTTATTATCTCTGAGAACGTCCGATCTCCAGACCTTTCTCGAAAGCTTCTTTGTTCAGCGGAAGTAATTTTGCTTTTTTAGCAAGTTTATGCTCGATGGTTCCCCATACAACTTCCGGAGATACAACCTCTGTATAACCAACGTATACACCAAGCATGATTACGTTTAATACTTTTGCATTTCCCATTTCCAGAGCCAGCTCTGTAACCGGTGCTTTTACAACTTTAACATCTGTTCTGTCGATATCCTCTTCCGGAACGATAGAGCTGTTGATGAAAAGTGTACCGCCCTGTTTCAGAGTCGGAAGGAATTTCTGCAGGGACGGACCGTTCATAACGATCAGATCGTCCATAACATCACCCAGAGGTGCTCCTACCATCTCGTCGGAGATTACAACGAAGCAGTTCGCTGTACCACCACGCTGCTCAGCGCCGTAGGACGGGAAGAAAGTAACGTTTTTATCTGTAGAATCACAGGTTGCAGATGCAAGGAATTTACCAAGAGTCATGACACCCTGTCCGCCGAATCCGGCAACACATAAATTTGTTTCCATATTGACTTCCTCCTATTTATCTCTGATTACGCCCAGCGGATATTCCGGAAGCATTTTCTGCTCGATGAAATCCAATGCGTCTAACGGCTCAAGTCCCCAGTTTGTCGGGCAGCTTGTTACGATTTCTACCATAGAGAAACCTTTTCCGTCGATCTGATTCTGGAACGCTTTCTTGATTGCATTTTTGGTTTTGATAACATTCTGCGGAGTATTGCAGCTTGTTCTTTCAAGGTAAGCCGGAGCTGTAAGTTTGTCTAAAATCTCACACATATGCATCGGGTAACCATGCTCTTCCGGGATACGTCCTTTCGGAGCTGTGGAAGCTTTCATACCAACCAGGGTAGTCGGTGCCATCTGTCCACCTGTCATACCGTAAATACCGTTGTTGATGAAGATAACAGTGATATTCTCACCACGGTTAGCTGCTGAAACAGACTCTGCAAGACCGATGGAAGCGAAGTCACCATCACCCTGATATGTGAAGTACAGAGTATCCGGGTTGCTTCTCTTCATACCTGTTGCTACTGCACAGGCACGACCATGCGGTGCTGTAATTGTATCATATGCGATATAGTCCATGTGAAGACCGCAGCATCCGATACCGGTAATCATAACGGCTTTCTCTACAAGGTTCATCTCTTCGAGAGCTTCACCGATCAATTTTACAACCGTGCTGTGCATACAGCCCGGGCAGAATCCGGATACTTTATCTTCCTGGATTGTTTTTGTTCTTGAATAAACTAATTCCATGTTCCGTATCCTCCTTATTATCCTAAAATCTTTTTAACAGCCTCGATCACTGCCTCACGGCTCATGATGTTACCACCGGAGCACAGGCATGTCTCGATAGCGCAACGACCTTTAACACCCATCTCTACATCCTCAACGAACTGTGCCGGAATAGACATCTCTACATCGAGAACTGCTTTACAGATATCATAGTTGATCTTGTCATAAGAAGCATATGGGAACGGGCTGACTGTAATAGGACGGATCAGACCGATCTTGTATCCTTCTTTACGAAGAATATCTACAACAGATTTGCAGATACGGGCGGAGATACCATAAGCTGTAAGAACAAGCTCAGCATCCTCGATCTGGTACTCTTCTACCATTACATCTTTTTCCCAGCTGGCATACATTTTTGCAGCATCTTCGTTCCATGCCTGCATTTTCTTTGTATCCCACTGACCTGGCTGGATCCAGGAACGATTTGCATAGTCAAGCTCATGACCGATACAAGCCCATTTCTTTTTGCTCTCTTTGATTGCAGCAATCTCTTCGTCAGATTTCATCTCTGGAAGTTCAACCGGCTCCATCATGGTACCGATTACACCGTCAGCCAGAACCAGAACCGGATTCATGTCACGATCTGCATAATCAAATGCTGCATATGTAAGGTCAACTGCCTCCTGTACTGTAGACGGAGCCAGAACCATCATACGGAAACCACCGTTACCGGAAGCTTTTGTAGCCTGGAAATAATCCTGCTGAGCTGGCTGGATAGCACCTACACCAGGGCCTCCTCTGGAGATGTTTGAGTACACGATCGGTACACGTGCTGCTGCACAATAGGAAATTCCCTCGCTCTTTAATGCGATTCCCGGGCTGGAAGAAGATGTCATAGATCTTGTTCCTGCTGCTGCTGCTCCGTATACCATGTTTACAGATGCAACCTCAGATTCACCCTGTACAAAGTTACCGCCAACTTCCGGAAGTCTTCTTGCGAAATACTCCGGGATCTCGTTCTGCGGTGTGATAGGATATCCGGCGAAAAATCTACAGCCGGCTCTTACTGCTGCTTCAGCGATAGCTTCACAGCCTTTCATTAATACTCTTGCCATAATCTTTCTACCTCCTTATTTGTAGATCTCTATCGCACCATCCGGACAGATACGTCCGCACATACAACAGGCGATACAAGCATCCATGTTTGTCGGTACTACATACTCGTAACCTTTAGAGTTTACATCATGTCCGATTTCCAGTACGTTCTTTGGACAGAATTTGATGCAGTAACCACAGCTTTTACAGCGTTCTGATTTAACCACGATTTTTGCCATCGATTAAATCCTCCTCTCAAGATAATAAATACTTGTTAAAAAATTATTTTTTAAACACCAATATTCACCGGTGTTTGAAAGCTTTTTCCCGGAATTCTTAGCCCCGGCCCGGAACCGGCTGACCGTTTGGAAGGTCATTCTGTAACCACGGGTAAGTCAGATACAGTTCCACCGGAAATACCGGCACATCTGAGGAATCTTTTACTTCCTCGTACAGATCTTCTCTGACACATGCAAAATCCACCGCGATATACGGTGTCACCATCTCGGACATCTTGCGGCTGCCCTCGATAAATTCTTTTGCCGTTGTGGTAATTCCATTGTTCGGATTGTTTACCATGTGAAGTTTACCAAGCTGGATATGGGAAACACCAAGGATCTGTCCCAGTGTACCATCGATATGGTCGATATCATTTGACCACGGACGATACGCATTCAGTACATAATATACGATGGTATTGTCTTTGTTCAGCTTCGGTGCATAACCGCCAATGGCACGCGCTCCGATGTGATCTCCGCCGACATCCATAACCACATAACAGTCTTCATCCTTTAACAGACGGTTGACACCACCGACAACCGTCGGCGCATCCATGAACTGCTTTTCATGGTGACAGATAATTCCCATTTCTTCCATCTGTACTTCTACATCTCTGGATCGAAACAGCGGCTTTGTCATATCCATGTCAAAGAAATGTACCGGCTTGTCCTGAAGCTGCACCAGCCACTTTGCGAAATTAATGGAAATCTCGCTTTTTCCGCTTCCGGCTTCGCCGACAAATACAAAATTAATGTTGTCTCCAATGAGCTTTTTTAATTTTTCCTGCATTTTTGCAGCTTCCTCCGTTCCATTTCCTGATCGGAAATTTTCTCACTGCAAATATTCTACTACATTTCTTTCGGTTAGTCACGACTTTTTTGCAAAAAATATGAAATATTATATATCTTGCACGATTTTATTTATAAAAAAGAAGAACAAACACAAAATTTGCTCTCCACATTGAATTTTTTATATCGCTATGCTATATTTATGTTGTAAAAGAAATAATCTCCCACAAGAGTGGTTGACCAATAAAAAAGTATAGACATAGAAATTGCCACCTTTCTACTCGCCATAGTTCAGGGTGGTTTTTTCTATGCCTTTCTTATAAAAACTGGACTTCAAGCGTCTCAATCAGCTTCTCAACATTCACCGGTTTGGACAAATGCGCATTCATGCCACTCGCCAGAGAACGTTTTACATCTTCATCAAATGCATTTGCACTCATTGCAATGATTGGGATATTTTTGCAGTCCCTGCGGGGCAGCTGGCGAATCTCGCGCGTTGCCTCCAGACCGTCCATCACCGGCATCATAATATCCATCAGGATCAGGTCGTAATAGCCCGGCTCGCTGGATTTCATGCGCGACAATGCTTCCTCTCCATTATACGTTTCTTCTACGATCACTCCGTGGTCTTCCAGAATCGTATGAACGATTTCCATATTCAACTGATTATCTTCTACCACAAGAATCCGCTTTCCTTTCAGCCTTGCGGTATTGTGTTCAGGCTTTGCAACCTCCAGAGTTTCTTCCACGGACTGAAGGCGAATCACAAACCAGAAATCACTTCCTTTCCCCGGTTCACTCTCCAGATGGATCTCAGAATCCATCATATGAACCAGACGGCTGCTGATGGCAAGTCCCAGACCTGTTCCCTGCCGCCGTGCCTTCTCCGAATCATCTGCCTGTTCAAACCTCTGGAATATCAGTTTCTGATTTTCCTTTTTGATACCTATGCCATCATCCCGCACAGAAAAATAGATATCTGAACTGTCCGCAGACAGACACGTTTCCTTTATCACCATATTTACATGTCCGCCCTCGGTGGAATATTTCACGGCATTACTCAGCAGGTTCATCATGATCTGGCTGATCCGCAATTCATCGCAGATAAAATACTCATGTTCCAGCTCAATTTCCTGTGAAAAATGGATTTTCTTCTCATTCATACGGCCTTCGATCAGGCTCACCAGATTTTCCGCTATTCCACGCAGCCTGCACGTTTTACATACAAGTTTCATTTTTCCGCTTTCGATTTTGGACATATCCAGAATATCGTTCAGGATGCTCAGCAGATAATTGGATGAGCTGCGGATCTTGTTCAGGCAATGTATCCGCTGCGCCTCCGTCTGTCCTTCTTTCAACGCGATCTCCGTCATACCGATAATTCCATTCATCGGTGTACGGATTTCATGTGACATCCGCGCCAGGAAGTCAGATTTTGCCTGAGCGGACAGATCATGCCGCTGAAGATTCAGTCTGTTCTGGATGATGGAGCCGATCTCCTCCAGACTTTTCTGCTCTGCTTCATTTTCAAAAATCTCCATTGTTCCGCCATCAAACAGAAATACAATGCTTCCGGAGTACTGCCCCTGATCTGACATATGGAAAAACATTCCCTCTTTTCCGTCCAGGAACTTACCTGCGACCGGCTCACGGCAGGAGGATTTCGATGCCGGGATCAGTTTCTGCAGCTCTGTATACTTGATAAACTGCTGATACTGAGTGCCGGTACAATGCAATATGCCATCCCATCCTTTATTCTGATCCATTTCCTTCCACTGATATCCCAGAATATTTGTCAGGTAATCCCTGTTGAATTTTGTGATAACCAGATTGCTCATCTGATACTGTTCATGCAATTTCCACGCCAGCATATCAAGACTGACACGTACCTCGCCACCGCGGTCGAACAGGTTCAGTGCAAGGGAAGAAAGCCCCATCTTTTTCAATTTTTCAAACGGTTCCCCGCGGACCAGCCTACGTGTAACCGGAAGCTTTTTCTCTTCTTCTGAAAGACTGCTATACACGATGAACGTTTCTGAATTCTGTTTTGCCAGCATCAGCGCCAGTTCCACCTGTCGGATTCCTTCCTGCAGATCCAGATTTTCCGGCATTTCAGTCATTCCGCAGATGATCGTCATTTTCAGGTAGTCTTTATTCACGATCCCCGACAATTCATCCTGCACGTTTTCCACCAGTTTTTGCATCCGCGCTTCGTCCTCGCCGGCAATCCAGAGCAGCATCTGATCCGCACCGGCTCTCACACAGACCGGCTGTGAATGCATCTTTTCACACTGCCTGTGAATGCACTCAGCCAGATATTCCAGGATCAGATCACCGTATACAAGACCATACATTTCATTGATTTCCGCAAAATGACGGATATCTGTCAAAAGCAGCATTCCGCTGCCATGAACTTTGCGGAAAGTCCGGATTTCTTCCAGGCCGTATTCGAACCGGTAAAATCCGGTTGTAGAATCCAGTTTCTGCTGATTCTTTTTCTCTTCTTCCAGCTCTTTCCGCTGCTGGATATTATGGACACAGCCCACACAGACCATATCTTTTCCGGATTCATCCATGTCATCCATGTAAAGGCTTCCGTTCAGTTCATACCAGCCATATTCCATAGCACCTGGCATACAGATCCGAATCTCCAGATGGATCTTTTTCTCTCTTCTGGCAAAAGCATCCTGCACACGCGCACGGTCATCGGGATGGATCAGTGAACCATCCGCATAATGCGGATCCTCATTGTGGTACCAGATACCATCATTCCCATCGCTGTTTACGATCTCCACAGACCGGTCCTTTTCCCGATAGGTAAAAAACAGATCCTGTGAGCTTTCCACCGCAACCCGGTAACGCTCTTTTTCTTCCATCAGCTGCTTTTTTGTCACTTCCTGCGCATCCGTCAGATTTTCGATCACTCCATGTAATTCATCTATCTCACAGATATCCGTTCCTGCGAAGCTACGGATTCCTTCCACACCGCCCCGCACGCTGTTCATCAGCCGGTAAACCGGTTTTGTCACATAGCGTATCAGGAAAATGGCAACAATGATCGCCACAACCGCACAGCCCAGAATGATCAATAAAATATCCCTGTATACACGGTCGCCAAGTCCATAGACAGACTCCCTGGTCACAAATCCGCACATCACCCATCCGGTATTTTTATAAGGCACATTATTGCTGTAGATATCCAGCGATTTTGAGATCATATAGATACTCTGGTTTCCGACACTGGCATCCTTTACCCGGTAGAGAGAGTCCGACTGGGTCTTTGTAAACTGAACGGTACTGCCATCTGCCCGTTTTACCGCATCATACAGTGTGCCTTTTCCTGCCAGCGACATATAACTGCCATCACCCTGATCGATCATCAGCGCATAACCGGCATTCTGCGCAGAATCCAGATCCGACACGTTAAAATATTCATTCAGGTAACTCAGTGAGATTTCCACACCGAGTACACCATAGATCTCGCCATTGTATCTGAGCGGCACTGAATACGTGATCATCTTGTGCGCATCCAGTTTTTCATCTTCAAGGACAAAAGGCAGAGACCAGTATCCGAGATCTGTCATGTCACTTTTGAGATGATCCAATGCAGCCATATACGGCTCATAGAAGAAATTATCCGCTTCACGTTTTCCGTTTCCCTCAAAATGAAAATTCTTCGTCCAGGTGTGATCCAGCGATATAGACTGTGTATGCGCAAGTTCCTTACTGCCTCGTTCCATCAGAAGGTCCGTATTGGATCCGGTACGGGCTTTCGGGTCAGAATCCCGTACAAAAAATCCCGCATAATCCGATGCGCCATCCGTCGCGTTTCTGTTTGCAAGTACCAGAAACAGTCCGGTGGTCTCACCATATTGCAATGTATCTACCATTCCCGGAAAAATCATTCCCAGATACTCCTGCTGCATCTCATCATTTTGCAGGAAATCTGTGATCTGTGCTCCCCGTTCTGTCAGAAGTTCATTCAGCTGCGATGCGAGCGTATCACTTTCTTTGTAAATAGAACGCCATTTTTCCAGCATATCATTTTGCAGGACGACGGCACTTTTTTCTACCATCTGCGTATTCATCTGGATTGTTTTACTTTCCAGACTTGATTTGAGGCCGCTGAATAAGAGCATCAGAAAAGGAGATATCCCCTGGATCAGAATAATCAGTATGATCGGCACTAATACAATTTTTAATAAAGTTTTCTTCTTTTTCACAGATGCCTGTCTCCTTCCTCAGTTCTGCCAGGTATTTACGTACAGCATTTCTCTGTACAGCCTTCTTATTCTTGCGCATTCACTGCCACACAAAATGCCTGATACCAGTTTTCAAAAGATTCTTCTGATGTATATTTTTCCAGTTCATCCTCCCTGGATGCCCCTGATGCAACTGCAGCATCAATTGCTTCGCGGTCGGCCTGCGCCTGATCCGACAGATTATAATCCAGTATCTTCCGCATATCATAGCCGTTTTCGCCGGTTGTAGCAGTATAAAACTGCGTCTCTTCAAACTCATCCAGCACTTTACTCAGGCTCTTATATGTCTTATCGTCCATCTCAATCTGGTCTTTTTCAAGAATGCTGTCCACTGCATCTATATTATTTGCCTCTTTCAAAACCGGCAGATAGGCTGCTGCCGTGACAAATTGCAAGTTCTGCTCTTCCTGCGTAAACCATTTCAGGAATACACTTGCCGCATATTCATGCTCTGTGTCAGACTTTGCGACAGACATTCCGGCTCCCTGCTGCACACGGTAATTTTCCCCGCCTTCCATGACAGGTGCAGACAGCACTTCATAATCAATCGCATAATTTCCATCTTCCGTCTCCACATTATCCGGGAAATAAAATACAGATGCCGTAGAACCTGTATAAGCCACAATATTTCCGGTCTTGACATCATCGGAACGGAATTTTCCATATGCGTCAAAATATCCCTTTACATATGGCACATAATAGTTTTCCCAGAGGCGATGGAGCAGTTCCTTATCTGTATTTACGACGACTTTCCCATCCTGCAGGGAAAAAATATCCTGTCCCATCTGTTTCATTCCGATAATGAAATAATTTGACATGGAATCTCTTCCATAAAAAGCTTTTCCGTCACCCTCGACATCCGGTGTCTGACTGTCTGTCCAGTTATAATATTTCTCTGCGACAGCAGTCACACCCTCCGTGGTAGACAGTTCATCCAACGTTGTTCCCGTCGCTTCGGCAAAAGGCTCCCAGTCAGTCTTATTCAGCATCATGATCTCCGTGGATTTCGCTACCGGGATCATATAAAGCGCATCGTCCCCATTCAGATGTCCCTCCTTGATGTAGGAATCCACGTAAGCCTCCTGATCTTCCTCCGTGAAATATGCTGACAGATCTGCGAGTTTATCCTGCTTACATGCTGTATATACAGTGTCTGCATAGGTAGAAAAAATATCCGGGACCGGATCAGCACCGACTTCTCCATTCAAAGATGCCGTGAGTGCTGCTTCCAGATCAACTACAGAACCCAGGCTGCGATCTTCCACATAGATTCCCTCTTCTTTTCCAACTGTAGCATTAAACTCCTCCACCAGCTCATCAAATTTTGTCTGCTGCATCCCATTATAATAATGCCAGATGGTCAGTGATACCGGATTATCCGGATCCAGTTTTACACTCTTTTCTCCACTTTTCGCATCACTGCCACATCCGGAAATGCATCCGAACAGCAATGTAATCGCCAGCACCCCCGCCGAAATTTTTCTCTTCATCTCTTTTCCTCTCCGCCTTTACAGATTTGTTGTCAAAAAACATATATCGCCTTTATCATACCATACATGTTTTAGTTAAAACAGAAAAACATGTTTTCTTTTATAAAAAATCTTTTTCTAAAATATGCCATATTCAAAAATTTGTCTCACTTTTGTCTCACATTGTGATGTATAATAAGAATCATGATAAAGACGTCAGGAGTACACGCAAAACAATAGCCAAAACAGTGAGGAAAATAACATGCCAAAAGATCCAAAAGAAAATAATCAGACACAACAGTCGCAGCCAGTAAATCCAAAGCCAATGGTCAAAACATATAGAAATCTGGCAAAATATCACAAAAGCAACACATATAAGAATCAGCTTTATGCAAACTTTCCAAAAACAGACCGGACTCATCCGCTGCAACGCAAAGATGTAAATACAGCCATCACCACTCTCGATCTGGCTTTCCGACATGCCGGTCAGACGGGCATCGACATCAATGTTGACGCTGCATCCCACGCTCTCGAAGCATTATTATTGAATGTTAAGAAAGCAGAAGACGCTCCCTGGAGTGATAATCCTTCGAAAGACACCGAATCATTTAAAAACTCCTTGAAAATGTGTCTTTTGACAATCGGTGTGGATAATGCTTTTTTCAACTATATGCTCAAAAATTTTGTGGATCGCCAATATTATAGCCTGCATGATATGTATTATTTCCGTCAATTCATTTCTTCTATGATTCAGTGGCGGGTAGAGGATCCTTTTGACTCCTGGGAAAACTGGTGGAAAAAGACAGATACCCAAAATGAACTCAAGAAACTTACAGATCAATTCACCCACCATTGGTATCAACTGTCAGAGACACTAGAAAAAGACGCTGATAAAATTGCCCGGATTGTCGCAAAATCATGGGCATACAGTACAAAGAAGAAAAGTCCTGCCGAAATAAAAGACATACAGAACAAATTACGGGCCGGATTAAGCAAACTCTTCGAATACGAACAGAGGTTAAAACCCTGTACAAGTAAAGAGTTCACAGATTTGTCTAACAATATAAGATCGTTGTTTCCTGATTCGACTGCAAGTTGGATGCCGCTCTTTTCCTATCTGCAGCCCGATCAGCCAAAAGAGGAAAAAACACCCGCAAGATTGGCAGACTATATCAGAAACTATGCGCTGATCAGACTTAATTCATTTATAGCCGAAAAAGACGTATCTGCTGATATAAAAAATGCCACACTGGATAATGAATGTGGCGAAGTCGCATCTGATCCGGATGATGTTCCATTTAAATCAGATGATGAACTGAAACAATATGCGAAGACGATCGAACAATGTTACCGGATGGCATCGGAAAAAATAACAATCACTGTTAACCTTGATAAACATATAGAATATATCAAAAGCCTGCGTAAATACGCTGTCAATCAAAAAGCTCTGCTGGATACTGTCGAAATAGAGCTGAAAAATGGAAAAGACAGACTTACGGTACTGAAGAATATCCCGGCTGCGATGTCGGAAGCAGATTATAAAGTGGAAACGGATTTAATGAAAAATCTGTACCCGAATGGCTCTGCTAACGCCTTCCGCGTCACATCCCCAAATGGACGACCGTTTGCAAGCAGACAGACGATTGCCAATCAGCTGAAAGACTATGCTGTCCGTCCAAAACAGCGCCTTGCTGAAGCTATGACAGACATACTAAAAAATGCCGTCAAAGAAAATTACAGTTTTCATGAAAACGATGCGCAGAAACTGAATGAAAATAATAATATCCTCGAAGATTCCAAAAATCTGGGGTTGCTTTCTCACACGAAGATAACCGATGGCAAAGAGACACTACTGGACAAAGAAATGCAGGAAAGTCTGAAAGATCTCACTGCATGGCTAAATCAGAGCACAGACAGGCTGGGAAAGATTGAACGTGATCGGCAGAAGGAGAATTTCACCACTCAACTGAACCTCAATGACAGCAAAACCATTGACTCTATGATCAATGCGAAGAACGGGTTAAAATTCCTTCAATATGTGGCCCAAAAAGCAGGCCTTAATAACCTTTTTTCACAGTCACTGTACCAGCGCAGGAGCATCGCAAATGACCTGATCTACTTTAAAGATTTTCTCTATGCAAAATCCAGACTGATGTCGGATATCGATCGGGTTAAGGGAGAAATGATCGCTCAGAGCGATGCTGACAGGAAAACAGACTGGGCAAATTCAACGCTGGATGCATACGATTTACAGACGAGATATCATGAGCGTAAGCCACTTGCGGACAGAGCCGACAGAATATGTAGGACTGCAAGAGAGATTACTAAAAAGGGTATCCAAATACCCGGTCTTGTCGAACAGCGGAGTTATGCCGAAACCGCTTTGAATAGTTTGACGTATCAGATGAATAGGATTCAAGAAGCGTCTAAGATTAAACAGGAGGAAGCAGACCGTAAAGCCAGAGAACTGGAGGAAAAAAAGGTGAAATTCAAAGAGACCGATTTTCCGACATTCAGAGAAAAAGTCAGCAGAACAATCCGAGCCGATAAAACACAGGACTGGTCAAAAATCAAAAATTTAGACACTTTAAAGGAAGCACTTGAAAACAGAAAAGAATTGGCTAAGGAAGCTCGGGATCTTCTTGAAATTGCCAAAGAAGTTTCCCAGGTGGATGATGTTAGCTATACATTGTATCCTAACATGTATCGTAATAAACCGAAAACCGTCCGTTATCTTGAACTAACTCAGTCATATGTGGATTCGCTCAATGAAACTATCAAAAAAATTGAGGAAATAGCAACGGAACGAACAAAGGAACTTGAAGAGCAGCAGGCCAGGGCAGACAAAGTCAACAAGGAAAAGGAGCGGGCAGAAAATACCGATATAAATACAAATATAAATACAGACATAAATACCGATATAAATACCGATCTGAACGAAAAGAACAATGAAGCAAAACACCCTGAAGATGAACTGACAGACCCTGATGTGATTCATACAGAAGAAAAAGACAAGAAGACAACTGAAGTCCTTGATAAGTTGGATTGGGAGATCGCTCAGTCAATTCTTAATGTAGATCGTACTAGTATAAAAAAATATTGGCTGACCGATAAAGAGACAATAAATAAATGCGGAAAAGCACTCAATTTAATTGCTGCCATATGCAACGAAGTCCAGAAAGACACATCTTCAAACCATAAAGAATATGAGGCTATGATGGAACAAATGACTTATTTCACGGATCAGTTACAGGATCATACAGAGCTCAACGGAAATCCATTGTTGCTTACGAAAGACGCTGACTACGGAGAGTATTCTGATGGTATCATTAAAGCCTTTACTTATACGCCCCGCTTTAGAATAACTATGCAGAATCTTTATGAAGCATGCGCCAATTATGTGAAGATTCATATGGATTCCAGACCGTCTGATACTCCGAATGCTCCCGATCAAAAATTTCTGACCGGTCAGCTCACAGAAACCGGACGTATCCGAAAACAGGCAGCAGTGGCTATTATGTGCATTTTTAATGAAATTCCTATCACAGAGAGGCTTATAAATCGGTCAGGAAAACGAGATGCAAATCTTAACCCCATCCAGAACCAGTACGCTGTTTCCGTTCAGGATCTGACCGACCTGAAAGATTCTCTCTCAAAAGGCTCTCACGGACCGGAAAATTACCATGGAAAATCAAATCCATTTTACGAACTCTACTCTCCGATCGTAGCGGCCAGAAACCAGAAGCTGAGGGAACAAAAAGAGAGCGAACAGAGGGCGCGGGAGCAGGAACGGAAAGCGCAGGAAAGACGGGAAAAAGAGCAGCGGAAAAATGCCAAGAAAAAGAACGCAAAAAAATCATAGTAAAATTTGACGTTCAGAGCATCATGAAATTTATGTATCCTGAAAACTGCGGTTGGATTTCAACCGCAGTTTTTACAGCAATTCCCGAACCTGATATGCAAGGATCAGTTCAAACCGGCTCTGCAGACCACTGAAATCCCTGCCAAGGATCTTCTTAATCTTATTTAACTGATAATTAATCGTATTTCTGTGCACGTACACTGCATCGGCCAATGCCTGCACGCTGCCGTCCAATTCCAGATACCGGCGCAGCAGTTCCAGATACTGCGTGTCATTTTCCCGGTCATAACGTTCCAGTGCACCGAGAGTCTCGTGATAATAGTTCTCCAGAACCTCATTATCCCCAACGGACAATAAAATCTTTTTCGCTCCGAATTCGTCATAAAAAAGCGGACTTTCCCCGCGTTTCCGTGCCAGACGCAGCAAAGTACAGACTTTTTTATAATTCTCGGACAAATGCTCAATTCCAGGGTCATTCTGACTGACGGCGATCTTTAACGACACGGTCTCCGAACCTTCCTGTTCCTCCATTCTTTTTGCCAGATCATGAATCTCCTCATTCGTGAAATCATTCAGCACAATAAAAATAGACTCTGCAGATACAAAATAGCCGATCGTACCCACCATTCGTTCCACCCGGCGCAGCAGATGTGACCGGAACATTTTCTGGCGGTAGACATTCCGGTTCAGAAAATCAATGTCGATTCCCATAATGCAGAATTTTCCGTTCACGTTAAAGTTATTACGGGCAAGCGCCGGCAGATACTCTCTGGCATTTTTTGGATCAAACACGATATTTTTCAATGTTTCAGACAAATTTTCCTCCTCTTTTTCGTTCTGGAATATCTGATTGGAAAAATCTCTTGTGATATCCACCAGACGGGTTTTCCACGGCACCTCCAGCAATGGAAAATTCATTTTATTACAATAATCAATGACGGACTGCGGCACAGACGTAATGTAAGGTCCCACGTTCACCACCAGGCCACAGGCTTCACGCTCATACAGGCTTTCCACAAATTCCAGCAGCCATTCGTTTCCCTTCTGGGCAATTCCCGTGGTAAAGATCAGTTCTCCGCCATGAATGAATCCACCCGTCTCGATATCCTCCAAAGTATGAATCCACTGCACAATATTTCCTGTCCCGTTCTCTCCTGCCAGAATCCTCATTCCGTACAGATAACTTGCCTTTTCACATAACTGCCTCAGTAAAATAGCCATATGCATCGCTCCTGTCTCGAATGTAAATCAAAAAAGCCACGACCGTCTCCGGTCATGGCTCCTTTGCATCTGTCTTCGTTATTCTCCGCCAACATTCCCCTGAACATTGACTTTTGATACATAGTAACGGTATTTTACAAAAAAGACAAGTATATTTTTCACAATTTTTCCTGTGCTCCGGCACAAAGATCCTGAAACTGTCCCAATTCTTTGCTCACATTTTTTCTGAAACAATTTTTTCAACAGGAAATTAATCTCCAAACCGGTAATTTACGTAATCCACGATCAGTTTCACACAGTTATCCATTCCGACTTTATAACTGTTCAGCACCAGATCGTAATTCATCGGATCTCTCCATTCACCGCCGTAAGTATAATGGTTATAATATTCGCTGCGGTATTTGTTTGTCTTCTTGTACATCTGAAGCGCACGCTGCTCCGATACATTTGTCCGCTCCATGATCGTATGAATGCAGGCGTTCTGCGGTGCTTCGATAAAGACATTTATGACGTTGCCATAGGGCCGCAACACGAAATCCGCGCATTTTCCGATGACGATAAAGGATTCGCTTCGCGCCATCGTCTGGATGATATCCGCCTGGATATTAAACAGGTTGTTGTCAGACGTAAATTCTTTTTCACGGGGCTCCAGCACAGTGGAGAAAGGCATGGCTGCCAGTTTTTTTGCCAGAAAACCACCGTTTAAGCGTTCATCCATATCGACAAACAGTTTTTCGTCAATACCGCTTTTCTCGGAAGCCATCGTCAGGATCTGACGCTCATAGCATGGGATTCCAAGCTCTTTGGACAATGCCATTCCGATACTTTTTCCTCCGGCACCGAAGTTCCGGGCAATGGTAATTACATAATTTGTTCGCATTTTCTCACCTCACTCATACTATCACTTGTAGAATACTATCACAGTTGTAGTTTTATATTCTTTCTGTTAATCTTCTTTGTCGCATTTCAGAACGGCATTTAATAATACGGAAGCTCCCATGGTACACTGTTTTGTGGATGTAAACTCCGGTTCGCAATGGGAATGACCGTCTTTGGAAGGAACAAATACCATGGTTGTCGGAAGCATGTAGGATGCAAACTGTGCATCATGTCCGGCACCGGAATTGATCTTCTGGTTGGAGTAGCCAAGCTCGTCAACGGCTTCCTGTACATAGCCGACTAATGTCTTGTCATAGTAAACAGTATCACGGGTCCATGCTACTTCATAACCTGTTTTGCATTTTGCAACTTCTTTTGGCATATTTTCAATGATGCTGACTACCTGGGCAATAACCTTTGGATCTTCATGTCTTGCATCCAGTGAGAAATCCACATAATCCGGGATAACGGTATGTACATTCGGATGGCATACGATCTCGCCAGTTGTGTATACAAGTTCCGGATCCAGTTTATCCAGCTCTTCATGCAGATACTCCAGCACTTTTGCTGCTGCAAAGAGCGCATCTTTTCTGTATTTCATCGGAGTAGTTCCTGCATGGTCTGCCTGGCCGTAAGTACGGATACGGTAGTTTACCATACCAAGGACACAGGTAACGACACCGATATCATTTCCTGCTGCTTCCAGGATCGGTCCCTGCTCGATATGAAGCTCGAACATGGCTTTATACTCTTCCGGATTCAGACGGTTCTTGATATCACCTTTATAACCGGATGCATTTAATGCCATTTCAAATGTCTTTGTCGGATCCAGTACGGACTTGGATGCCATCATATCTTCAAATTTGAAGTTTTTCGCAATATCTTCCGGTAAATATTTGTTGCAGATGATTCCGGATGCCATCATAGCCGGCGGATAAAGGGAACCTTCCTCATTTGTCCAGATCATCGCTGTGATGTCATGTTTGTGCGGAATATTTTCTGCTGCGATTGTTTCCAGCACTTCCATCGCACCCATGACACCAAGGATTCCATCATAGTTACCGCCATTTTTAACGGAATCACAATGGGACGCCATAACGATATTTTTCAGGGATGGATCAGAGCCTTTCAGGGTTGCATATACACAAGCCACATCATCGGTTTTGATCTCTGCACCAATAGCTTTCATTCTTTTGATAAATTCACCTCTTGCCTGCAATGCCTCAGGAGAAAGGGAATATCTGGTAATTCCGCCATGGCCTGCGTCACCAAATTTACTCATTGTGCTGATCTTATCCTGCATTCTCTCTTCGCTACATTCATACATGACTGGTTCCTCCTTATTTCAGATGCATTTATTTCTATCTGCATTTATTTTTTATACATAGATACCTGTGCATATTTCTACATTCATTTGTTCTTTCATGCAAATATCATCATTTTTTGTTTTTGCATGACCTGCTTTTTATAAACGAAACTGCTTCTCTTTCTTTTGCACCGGCTGCGCTTATTTTCCTGCCTTTGGAAATGCTTTTCCCGGTGTGATCGCCCCAGCCGGACAGACGGTCAGACATAAGTGACATCCGACACAGTTTTTTCCGTTTAAAACCGGGTGACGGCTGCTGTCCATCGCGATCGCCTGATGGCCGCCATCATAACAGGAAAGATAACACCGTCCGCATCCCACGCACATTTCCCGGTTGAATTTCGGAAAACTGATGACGGAACGGTCAAGGTCTTCTGCTCCTACAATATTCGGCAATGCCTTTCCCTGCATCTCGGCAATGGAATGATATCCTTTTTCGGTGAGATACCGGGATAAACCGTCGATCATGTCGTCAATGATCCGGTAACCGTATTGCATAACCGCCGTTGTCACCTGCACGGTAGAACATCCCATGGCGATAAATTCCGCTGCGTCACGCCAGGTCTCGATGCCTCCCATGCCGCTGATCTCCGGATGATCCATCAACGGCGACACTGACATATCATGGATAAAACGGAGTGCGATCGGTTTCACTGCTTTTCCGGAATAACCACCGACTGCCGATTTTCCGCCAACTGACGGTCCGGATGAGAAATCATCCAGGTTTATATTCATGATACTTTTGATCGTATTGATCGCTGCGAGGCCATCCGCTCCCGCATTCATGGCTGCTGCCGCCGGGATTTCCATATTGGTGATATTCGGTGTCATCTTTGCCAGAACCGGCAGCTTCGTGCCGCATTTTACCGCTTTCACATAACTGGCAACCAGCTCCGGATCCGTGCCGACATCACTGCCAAGTCCGCCTTCCACCATATTCGGACAGGAGAAATTACATTCAATGACATCCGCTCCCGCCTCTTCCATCAGTGCACCAAGCTTCGTCCATTCTTCTTCATCCCGTCCCATGATCGAAGCCACGATGACTTTTGTCGGGTAATTTTCTTTTAATTTCTTCAGATATCCCATATTTTCTTTCAACGTATGGTCGGATATCTGTTCGATATTTTTGAATCCCACATACGGGGTATTTTCTTTCCGCATATCAGCAAACCGCGGGGATACTTCATCCGGGACAAAAAGTCCGATCGTCTTGAAAGCAACGCCTGCCCAGCCCATATCAAAGGCTTTGGCGACCATCTCATAATTACTTCCCACAACGGAGGAAGAAAGCAGAAACGGATTTTCGCATTTCACGCCACAGATCGTTGTCTCCAGATTTGTCGTTGTCTCCAGATTTGCCGTCACTCCGGTTTCCTGAATCTGCCCGATCACTTTCGGGATTTCGATCGCACTGTCAAGTGCTCCTCTCAGGCAGGCTTTCATGCACGGCTGACCGTTGCAATCCATACAGGAAACCGTTCCGGCCATTTCTGCCGCTCCTGCGGGATTTTCGAACCGGTATGAGCGGATGATATCGCTGACCGGAAGCTGTGAGGTACACGCATGCGTGCATGGGGCATTTTCACACAGCAGACAGCGGCTGCTCTCCGTTTCCAGAAATAATTCCCGATTAAACATGTCGCTCCTCCTTTCTGAATTTCTTGGATGAAATGTGTGCAAGACGGTTGCTTCATAAACATAAGCAGGCACGATGTATTTTCTACATTTCCTGCATCGCTTATCTCCGACTTTCTCCGCGAACTCGGTTGCAAAAACAGCAACCTCAAACACACTCCGAAAGCCGGGCTAGCTGCAGAAAATCTTACGAAAATCCATCTACCGCCTTGCTTTATGTTTATGAAGCAACTAGTCTTTGCACACATATTTACTGTTTCTATAAATTTCTAGGTTTACGCTTAATATATTGTCCCATACCCGGTGTTCCGGTGAACTCACCGTTATCGTATACAAGATTTCCTCTGAGGTATGTCTGTACCGGATAACCGTGTAATTTTTTGCCTTCCCAGATGGTATGGTCATAATCGGAATGCATGTTGTTTACAGAAATCGTGAAATCTTTGTCTTTATCATAGATGACGATATCTGCGTCTTTTCCGACGCTCAGAGAACCTTTGTTGCTACATCCAAAGATCTTAGCCGGGTTTGTGGAGCAGAGTTCTACGACTTTTTCGAATGTGATTTTTCCGGCATTTGCCGCATCCAGCATGTATGGGTACATATTTTCCACACCGGCGCATCCGTTCGGGATCTTTGTGAAATCGTCCTTGCCCCAGTCTTTTTCGTAGGACTGGAACGGGCAATGGTCAGTTGCGATCGTATCGATAAAGCCGTTTTTGATTGCCTCCCACAAAGCCTCCAGACTTTCCTGACCTTTCATCGGCGGGGAGCATACAAAGTTACGTCCGTCTTCTCTCTTGTATACATCACAGGTAAATTCCAGATACTGCGGACAGGTCTCCACGTAAACCGGGGCACCTTCCTCTTTTGCCTGGATACAAGCCTCCAGACCTTCTTTATCTGCCATATGCACGATGTAGATCGGTGCGTCTAAATGTTTCGCCCAGTGCACGGCTCTCTTGTCAGCTTCTGCCTCTACAAATTCCGGGCGGCTCAGGTAGTGGTACCATGCGCTTGTTTTTCCTTCTCTCAGGAAATTTTCTATATTCAAGTCAATCAGATCAGGATTTTCCGCATGTACATTGATCATTGCGCCCAGCTCTTTCGCACGGAGCAGTAATCTTGCCAGAGTCGCATCATCCACCATCATGCCTTCCTTTTTGTATACAAGGAAGCATTTAAAACTTGTGATGCCTTCTGCTACGGCTTTCTCCATCTCATCTAAAATTTCACCGTTATTCAAATTTGTGATACAGCAGTGCATTGCATAATCAACGCAGGCTTCTTTCTCCAGCACTTCCCGTTTGGAACCAACCAGTCCGAGAATTGTCTCTCCTGCATGCTGCACCGGGTAATCAAAGATTGTTGTCACACCGCCACATGCTGCTGCTCTCGTTCCAGCCAGATAACTGTCTGCGGAAACTGTTCCTCCGAAAGGCATTGCCATGTGGGTATGTGCGTCAATTGCTCCCGGAAGAACAAGCTTTCCGGTTGCGTCTACAATCTTCTCTGCCTCTGTATCCAAATCTTTTCCGATGGCTGCAATTTTGCCATCCTTAACTGCCAGATCAGCAACAAAACTTTCCGTGGCAGTTACAATTGTTCCATTCTTAATCAGTAAATCCATCAACATCCTTCGCCTTCTTTCACTAACTAACAGCCAAGAGTGCCTTTGGCATTCTTGCTGTGAGATGCACGTCATGCAACACATGACATATTCTTCTGTGCATCTCTGCAAACTGTATTTTTGATATTTTTTATTGGGATAACGAACAGCTCGATGCGAACCGAGAATGCAAGACGGTAGGTTAATTTTCGTAATCGGAGCGAGCATAGCCTGCCTCCGGGAGTGTGTCTGAGCACACTGTTTTTGTGTGCGAGTTCACGTGAGGAGGCATTATAGGCGGCGGAGCGCAGATAGAAAATTATCCGTGTCTGCATTCCGGTTCGCATCGAGCGTTCGTATTATAAAAAGTCCCTTTATTTAGAATAGTTATCTAATTTATATACAAGTACCAGTCCGGATCTCTGGAAGATCTGTGATACTTCTACCAGGTTCATTCCACCTGCATCAGCGGAGATCAGGTTTGTAAACCATGTAACACCAAAGTCTACAGTACCGTTATTTACAGCTGTTGTCTCACTGATATCACCACCACCGGAAACGATGTTGACTGTCAGACCAACTTCATCGTAGTAACCTTTATCCTTTGCAACGTAATAACCCATGAACTGTGCATCCGGGAGCCATTTCAACTGGATAGAAACCTCTGATTTCTCAGGTGTTCCAAGGTCACTGCCGTCAGATGCCTGTACTGCTTCCCAGAAAGATGTGTCACGCACGTCATCCAGTGTGAAGTTCTGTAATTTTGTTGCTGCTGCGGAATCATCCAGCTCTACATATTTCTTTGCCAGATCCAGTGTCTGCTGCATAGCATCCGGATCCATGTAACCATAATCGCTTACAGACTCGCCTTTTGTATTGGTTGTAACCAGTTTTGCAACCTCATCAGCCATGTATGCCTGATGTTCTGCGGATACAGAAGAACCATATTCATAACAGATCTCTGCTGCCTCATCCGGATGCTCTACTGCGTAAGCCCATCCTTTCAAGGATGCATAAAGGAATGCTTTCACAGTATTTGGATTCTGCTCAGCAAACTCTTTGGTACAGAAAATATTGTCCTCAAGCATTGCCACGCCTTCATCGTTCATATCAATGGTTCCGACAGTATCGCCGTAATCATAACCACCATCATAGTCATTTTTTACAAGTCCAAGCTCGTTGTATGTCATTGCGGATGCAAGTTTGATAGAATCATCATCAAAACCATCCATTGTGAAATCCTGGCTCAGATAATCAGTCGGCTCGCCGTATTTTGTCAGCAGCGCCTGAATCTCATACTCATTTCCAAGTCCCCAGTTTCCTACGGTTCCTGCTTCTGCGGCAGATTTGATAATATCTTCATTGCTCATCACTTCTCCGGTGCTTTCTGCGGATGCAGAACTGTCAGATTTGGAACTGCTTCCTGAACTGCTGCTGCCACATCCTGCAAACAGGGATACAGCCATCGCTGTCACACCAATTACGGATATCAGTTTTCTCATTCTCTTTTTCATCTTTTTTCCTCCTCAACTGAAGTCTTGACTCACTCACTCTGAAAAATCAGATTGCAATAGTTCTTCCAGTGTGAATAGATTTTTATAAAAATGGAAAGAACTTCCATCATTACCTTTTCCTGTTTCATCCATGAATCATTTTCTTTCACAATTTTGTCTGTATCATTCGTGTTTTTATGAATCATTTTATGGATGAAATATGAATCATTTCATAAATTTCTGTCTTGCTCTCATATGCAAAAATACTGCTTATGAAGTTTTGTGCCTCACGATCAGTGATATCTCTTCATCACGACCGCTTCCACGATCATCAGGATCGCATAAAATACAATTCCGATGGCACAGGCTACTACGATATATGCCCAGGCAGTGGAATATTGCGCCTGCACGATGTTTTCACGGATCTCACGTCCGACACCAACGATATATTCTGCAAAATACTCACTTACAATGGCGCTGATAACGGCATTTGGCGTACTTACTTTCAATGCGGTAAAAATATATGGAACGCTGTTTGGCATCTGGAGTTTAAAAAATACCTGCCGCCTTGTGGCTGCGTAAGATGCCATCATATCTTTTGCGAACGGTTTCAGTTCATTCAAACCACGGTAAGCGTTGATACTCATGGATGCGATACTGACGATCATAACTACCAGTATTTTTGCTACCATGCTTCGTACTTCCGGCTGGTTGCTGACATCCTTGGTCCAGTTTGTCATAACCGGTGCCAGCGCAACGATGGGGATCGCATTAAATGCAGATACGATTGGAAGTCCTGCGCCGCCCCACTTTGGAGCCATGGTTGCCAGAACTGCCACCAGATAACCGATGACGGAACCGACGATCAGTCCGACGGCGGATACCATTACGGTCGATTTGATATTCACAACCATCGCCGACCAGTTATCATGAATGATCGTTGCGATTCGTGTCGGAAGCGGAAGGGTAAATACATCTGTCCGCAATATTGCATGTATCACCTGTGACTGCCACAGGATAAAGATCAGAAGTGCCAGAAGAACCGGTAAAATGATTCCCAGTGCTTTCTGCGCTTTCGCACTTTCTTTCATACGAACAATCAGACTTTTCTTTCTCGTGATCATTTGCCGTTCCCCTTTCCTTTGATTTTTCGGTCAATCCGTTTTAATGGTGAGATTGCCAGCTCCAGCCAGCCCATAATTTTTGCACTTAACACACCGATGACAGCGCTGACAAGGACGATATCCCAGAATACGTAAATGGACATTGCATGTTTCAATGACTGTGATAACATACAGCCAAGTCCGCCGTCCCCCTGTAAGGTATCTACCAGGATGGATGCGGTGATCGCCATTGGCGCCGCAATCTTCAATCCGGTGAAAAAATACGGGATACAGGATGGGATCAACACTTTTTTATAAATCGTTTTGCGGCTTGCCGCATAAGAATACATCAGTTCGTATTTTTCCTGCTGTACCGATTTCAGACCAGCCAGAGTATTGGCTGCTACCGGATAAAAGGTAAGGATCGCTGCGATGACAATTCGGCTGACGCCGATGCTTCCTGTCAGGGAAAGGATGATCGGTGCCATTCCCAGAATCGGGATCAGCTGGATCAGCATCAGATATGGAAAAGCAAGTTTTTCCACAATTCCGGATAACTTCATCAGAAGCGCCAGACCAAAGCCGGCTGCCATTCCGATGAGGAATCCGACCGCCGCACGAAGCAGCGTCTGTACAGATGCAACTGCCACAACCTGAAGCGCTGTCTGCGTACCAGTTACCTTTTTTGTTGAGATTAAGGAATACAAGATCTGGTAAATGTGCGGAAGTACATTTTCCGGTGTACGCTTTGTTGTGGCTACAACACATGCCATGATCTCCCATATAGCTACAATACAGAGGATCCATACCAGTGTCGGCATCCATTTTCTATCTGTTATTTTAGGATGGTTTTTCGTTTTCATAGGCTGCCTCCCTCGAAGCTGTTTCTTACTTTCGATACCAGTTCCGCAAAATGCATTGTATCACGGTCTTCCAGTCGTCTCGGCCGGTCGATATCCACATCAATGACTGCGGATAACCGTCCCGGATGCGGAGACAAGACACAGATCCGATCGGATAAAAGTACGGCTTCCTGAATGTTGTGTGTGACGAAAATAATTGTTTTATTTGTCTTGGACCAGATATCAAGCAGATCCATATGTAATTTTTCTTTTGTAAACTCATCCAGTGCGGAGAAGGGTTCATCCATCAGCAGAAGCTCCGGTTCCATACCAAGGGCTCTCGCGATTCCGACTCTCTGCTGCATACCACCGGATAACTGTTTCGGATAGTGATCCGCGAATTTGGAAAGCCCTACGAGTTCAAGCATTTCCTGTGATCTCGCCGGAAGTTTCTTCGGATCGTAATCCATGATCTCCAACGGCAGTTCGATATTTTTCCGAACGGTCCGCCAATCCAGCAAAACCGGACTCTGGAAAACGATTCCGAATTTCTGCTGCAGCCGGACCTCTCTCGGTGTCATTCCGTTGATCCTGACAGTTCCTGCGGTCGGCTCCTGCAAATCTGCAATAATGCGGAGCAATGTGGTTTTTCCACATCCGGACGGACCAAGCAGGGAAATAAATTCACCTTTTTTAATATCAAGGTTCACGTCCTTTAATGCCTGCACATCGTTGCCCTGATTATCTTTGAAGGTCATGCCGACGTGGTTGATCTTAATCTGAATATCATCATTCATTAATGCTTTATTTTTCATTTCCTGCATAGGTGTTACCTCCGGTTTCTAAATATAAGATCAGGCCAATGTGCTGACATCATTTTCTCATAACCACGACTTCGGACTGCACATCTTTCTGATAATAAACAAAGCGGCAAAGAAGTTCTGTTGTGACTTCTTTGCCGCTTTAAAGTTTCCTGTGAAAAGGTTGTTCCTTAATTTACGGTTGATTATACGCATTCACTAAAATGATTTCAATTTCTCTGTGCACAATTTTTTTTGTGCTGCTGCACACGAGCGTGAAAAACAGACAGTTCATACCGATCGCAGTGAAATACAGAAAAATCAGAAAAAATGTGAAATTTTTCTCAGATTGTGGAATTTATCACGATATTTGTCTCACTTTTGTCTCACTCGTATGGTATAATGAGGGTACATCAGATGTGAGACACCTCTCACCTGATATAGTCTCCGGCTGAAACCCAAAAGAAGCACAGTGAAATAGCCCATGCATAACATGTCGCACATTTCACATCAGATTGCCGGAGTATTTAAATATGATACAAGATTAAATACCACAAAGAAAGGAAATGATAAAATGAAAGAAGGAAGATATGCAGGATTGCTAGAAGCGGACGAACTCTTTGAGAATATAGAAAGAAGAAAGCAACGCATATTCAGCAATCTCATTAATCCACAGGATTGGGATGCAGGTTTTTTACAACCCGTGTCGGGATGCAAAGATTCTGAAAGTATCGCCGTTCATGGAAGAGATATATATAACCCTGAAAGTTATGTGATTCCGGAAGATAGTTTCCTGACATCATCAGATACGGCCACATTAGTTCTACTTACAATTGGAACAATTAATACTATAAACCCAAAGAACGACGCTAATAAAAAATCATCATATCCAAAAGAATGTCTGAACTATTACGAAGATATGCTAAAAGCGGATATCGCAGATACTCCTGCTATCAAGCTGGACGGACTGTTTTTAGGTGATGAAAATCGTCGTATGGCCGGTAATAATGCTCTTGACCTGAATAAAGGATACAACACTGTCAAAAATTTAATTCAGAAAAATAATTATGATGAACTTGCGAAATTAATTGAAAACGGATTAAAGGGAATCCGGGATGCATATAATTTTAAAGATGATGCGGCTATGCCTTGCGCCCTTCGCGGATACATATATTGCAATATATGCGAAAAAACATTAGATTTGCTAGATAAAAATCCTGCGTTTGCTAAAAAAGTCAAGATTGATGACAACGACAGAGAATACTATGAAGGAATGCGACAATATGCCAGATTAATTCGAAAAAACGAGAAACTTCTTGCCAAAGAATCTAAAAATTCTCCTCTAACGGATGACGAACAGAAAGATTTAACAGATTATAGAAACATACAATATTTAATAAGTAAAGAAATTGCTAACAAAGCAGTAGGCTCACCTTCTTATAATAAACTTTTTGAACAGTATGAAACAGAACTGAAAAGATTAGCCTTTACAAAAGGCAAAGATGAACTGTCAGCGGAAGAAAAAGAAAAATGGAATGCACTACCGAAAGCAGAAAAAGAAAAATGGGATATTTTCAACAAATATGTTAAATTTATGATACCAACTTGTCTGCCTCGATATCTGTTAAGGAACGATATTTCTTATATTCGTAGTCTTGGAAAATGTAAAAATTCCAAGGAAATGAATAATTTTTTTCAAAAGGTAACCGCTGAAGCAGAAAATTTAAAAACAACGGGAGACGAAGATTTCAAAAATGCAATTGAGAAAGTCGATTCCAGAATTGCTCAAATTCATCTTAGTGGTAATGACCTGAAAAAGCACCTCAACGATGGTGCACGCATTCGTCAATTAGATGCACAAAAGGAAGAGATTAACAGTATTCTGAATCTGAATAAAGCTGAAATATGTGAGCAATTAAATCATCTGGAAGATTATTACCAGCAGATTAATTCAACTGCGTATGATAAAAAGTCTCATCAAAATTTGGAGAAGCACAAAGAGTTCCAGGAAATGAAGCACGCCGTGAATGTGTTAAGAGAATATCGGAAAGGCGTCATTACTAATAAGATGAAGTGCGACCTCGAAAAAGAAAAAAAATATATAAAACGTTTGCAGGAAACAGCTGAGGCATATCTGGATCTGAAAGATCCTCAGAAATTACGGCAGCTTCGTCCAAATGACCGCTATGCTGATAAACGTTATAATATTGCATTAAATTTATCGAAATTAACTGCTCCATTATCTTCGCTTATCTATCTGACTCAGGTTTCTGATCAGATATCATCCGATATACGCAAGGCATTCGAAGCACAGATATCTGATGACCAAAGAAAAAAAATTTCTATTCTGAGTGCCGAAGTCAGAACGAAAGCTGTAGAATCCATGTTGATGAATGACCCAACTTGCAGTAAACTTTTCACAAAGAAAGCAGCACACGAAAATTTAAATTTAACAAACTTGCCACCTGCAATGATTGACTCGCTGACTGGTCTATTTAATAGCATAATACTCTCAAAAGAGACAGATAAGGAATGGACCGATGAGAAGTTTTTGAACTATTTTAATGACCAAATCTCTCAACAATCAGAATTGGGTCAGTTTGTCAAAAAGATGGATGCAAATGACTCTATAAAATTGAGTTCAAAAAAAGGCGAAGTAAAAAATACCAGTACGAAGAAAGCAACATCAAAAAAAGAAGAAAAAATTAACAGCGAGAAGAAACCAACATCAGAAAAAAAAGGAAAAGTAAACGCAAACACAGGCATGCACATTTAAAATACACACTTCACAAGTTTGTCAGATACACACACTGACTTGAAAAACATCTGGCAGTGCAAGCTCCGACAGACACTTTTAATATGTGTTTACCTCATATGAAATCACCCGGAATACTCAAAATTTAAGTAGTAATCCACTAAGAGCAGGAGTCCCCACAGAACGGGGTTCCTGCTCTCTGAAGTGTAAAATTGCTTCTGAGAAAAATATGTCATCCGGTGCTGGTCAGGATCACGTCTGCCACCAGTTCCCACGTGCATTCAACTTGAATTATTCGAAATTCTTTTTCAATTCAACCCTGCAATTTTTTTATAAAAAGCAATTCCATACCATTCTTTTATTGCATCGTAACAGTCAGAAAAACCATCTGTTCATAATATCCATTAGAAAATGCCTTTGCCAGAGGTACGTCATATTCATCAATCAGTACGATCACTTGTTTGCCATGGTGCTTGCCGGATACTCCAGGATATCACGAATCAAACCCGTTTTATCTATATAGTAAAAATCATTTCGAATCAGATCTTCAAATTTTTCAATTCCCAATGGAAGCTTTTTCTTTTTTCTATCCATGGCACATCCTCCTGATTTCTTACTTCTGTTCTGTTTCAAGACGCTCTGCATCTTCCAGTTCTGTTTCTGCTTCTTTTTCAATTTCCTGCGGACGCTCAGACTCAAGCAGCATGCTGTGTTTTACTACCAGGATCCAGCCGGTTGCCAGCGGCACAAAGCCAAAATATGCCGCACGTACCGCAAAGGCATTGACAACTGCCGCTCCATAACATGCCCCGATAAAAAACGAGAGCACTGTATTCGTATACAAAATGCCTTTTTTCTTAAATTCCGGATCTTTTGTCAAAAAATACTGCGTCCAGCCAAGCATTGCCTGCTTGAAGTTATTACTTGAAAAAATGGTCGCACTGTTGTACCCGTTCGCCGAAGAATACACGCCCCACTGAAAAGCGGAACAGAAAAAGATCGGGTACAAACCAGCCAGCACCGGCTTTAACGGCAGTAATGAGGATGCCACCAATCCCGCCGCATCCACCAGAATCGCTAATTTACGCATATTGATATCCGTACAATTCGTCAAAAGATACGAAATTACCACTCCGCCGCCAAAAAGCGGTAAAGCGAGAAATCGCAACAGCACATCGTACCACTCTCCGGATACCAGCGATGCTGCCATCTCCATGATATTTCCGGTCTGCGCCGAACCGAAGTTTCCCGCATGCAGTAAAATTGCGTAAGCCCCAAGGAATCCGCCAACAATTGCAAAATTCCAGTGGATCAAAGCTTCCCATTGATCTTTTGTTACTTTTTGTCTCATTGTATATGCCTTTCTTTTCAGAAATTATATTGTCTCAGATTTTTTCCTTGCCTATCATAGCACTATCTCTTTTATTAAGCAAAAATTTTTTATCGCAAATTTAATTTCTGACATTATCTATTCTGCATAGCAAGTTTTCAGCAAAAAATCTTCCTCAAAACATAGCACAAACGTAAAAATCCGAAGCCCTCAGACTTCGGATTTTTCATACATATTTCAATATTTACCCGGCATACGCCGCTTTATAAATCTCCTGACAATCCTCAAAGGTCGGCACCTTCCTTGTATTTCCCGGACTTCCGCTGTCCAGCGCATCCTGCGCCATCTTCGGAATCGCC